>JBAYFJ010000006.1:0-38162 GCA_041667245.1 Bacteroidales bacterium
AGTGTGTCGGTGTCGGCTGAACATCACTTCTATAACGCGCAGCCGCTTAACGTCCTCAGATACTATGGAATGCAGTCGATGTTTTTGGGCGAGACCGAGGAAATCACTCCGGGAGGCTTGTATCCTTCGTGGACTGCTATTGACAAAGTAGGGCAATTCCTCAAACGGGATTACCCTGATTTCAGAATGTTCTCAGAAAGGAACGGGACGGCTTTCCAATCGTGTCTTCTTGAGAATTTCGGGCTTGGGGATCACGCATTCGTGGCTCCTGACCAGCCTGTTTTTATAGGTAATTCAAATGGCAAGTCCTATCATTGTCTTATGGCAGGGCACATAGTAAGTAAGGGGGATGTGACCAGGTGGAAAGGAGTTTACGGATGGGGCGTTAGAGAAAGATAATTATATTTGTTATGAGATATTATTTTAGTTTTTTATTGGCAATTTGTCTCTTCGTGTCTTGTACTGACAAAAATGAGGGTGTGGTAATGGCTCTGGCTGAGAGAATCATTCCTGAGTCGGCTGACGGCTTCAAATTCGTGTGCGAAGGGGATTCCTCTGATTATTTCACTCTGTCTTCTCACAAAGGGAAGATAGTAATCAAAGGCAACAATGCCAATTCTATGGCTGCGGGGCTCAACTATTATCTTAAACATTACTGTAATGTCTCTGTCTCCTGGTACTCTTCCGACAAGGTGACCCTGCCGTCGTCTCTTCCTTTGGTAGAGAGTGAGATTTGCCATAAAGCTAATGTCAAAGAGCGTTTCTTCTTGAATTATTGCACTTTCGGCTATTCTATTCCTTGGTGGAATTGGGACCAGTGGCAAAGACTGATTGACTGGATGGCTCTCAACGGAGTGAATATGCCGCTCGCCATTACCGGCCAAGAGGCTGTCACTCAGAAAGTCCTGATGGATTTGGGTATGAGCGCTGAGCAGACGCGTGCTTTCTTTACGGGTCCGGCTCACCTTCCTTGGCAGAGGATGATGAACATAGACAGATGGCAGGGGCCGCTTCCTCAGAAGATGATTGACAGGCAGGCTGATCTTGCCAAGAAGATTCTTGAAAGAGAAAGATCTCTGAATATGACACCGGTGCTTCCGGGCTTTTCCGGTCACGTTCCGGCAGAGTTGAGGACCATCTATCCTGATGCTAAGATTACCGACGTGAACACGTGGGACGGCTTCGAGAAAGAGTACAGTTGCTGTTTTCTCACTCCTCAAGACAGCCTGTTCGCGGTTTTTGAGAAGAAATATATCTCTGAGCAGACTAAAATGTTCGGGACTGATCATATCTACGGAATAGATCTTTTCAATGAGGTGGATTCTCCTTCGTGGGATCCGGAGACTCTTGCTTCTATGTCAGGTCATCTGTATGATGCCTTGGCCGCTGCCGACCCGCAGGCAAAATGGCTTCAGATGGGTTGGATGTTCTACTATGACGCCAAACATTGGAGTCCGGAGAATGTCAGCGCCTATCTTAAGGCTGTGCCTCAGGACAAATTGATTATTCTTGATTATTATTGTGATTTCAAGGAGGTGTGGAAGACCACTGAAAGTTTTTATGGTCAGCCTTACATATTCTGCCAACTTGGCAATTTCGGAGGTGAGACGAATCTTGAGGGTGACATTCGTGACATTGACCGTAGATTGACTGATGTTCTTGAGAACGGAGGAACCAATCTTGTCGGTGTCGGCTCTACTCTTGAGGGCTTTGGCGTGAACGAGTTTACCTACGAATTTCTGTTTGACAGGGTCTGGGATTCTTCGGAGTCTGTTGATGAGTGGCTTGACAATCTCTCCGACATAAGGTGCGGCAAGGGCAAACCGGGGGCCTTCAAGGTTTGGAAGGAGCTGATAGACAGCGTGTACTCCGTCTCAAAAAAGAGTGATGCCAATGTGGTTATGTGTCGCAGACCCGACCTGCTTTCCGACAATCCGGATGAGCTTGGCGGAAGCGACAGGCTGATGCAAATTTGGAAATCTCTGATTGCCATTGGCTCTGACACTCCGGAGTGCCGGTATGATCTGGTGAACATAGGAAGACAATGTCTTGGCGAGAAATTCGCTTCGGTTCTTTACTCGTTCTCCGAATCTTATCGCAGCAAAGATCTGCCTCTAACTAAGCATCTGGGAGACAGCCTGTTGGCGATGCTAGGAGATATGGACGGACTGTTGGCCTGTGATTCCGCTTTCTCTCTTGAGAATTGGATCAATGATGCGAGAAGTTGGGGGGATGACCTTCCGGAGAAAGATTATTATGAGGAAAACGCCAGGACCATCATAACCTATTGGGGTGGGACAGGTCAGTTGACCGATTATGCCGCAAGGCAGTGGTCAGGCCTTGTGTCTTCCTATTACGCTCCTCGTTGGAAAATGTTTGTGGAAGAGATCATAGGCTGCCTTGAGTCCGGAAAAGAATTTGACAAGACCGCATTCGACAAGAAAATGCGAATCTTTGAAGTCTCTTGGACAAAACCTGCCACAGTCATATCCTATCCTCAGGCCGGCAATCCAATCGAACTCTCAAAAGACCTTGTAGCCCGTTACGGGATAAATTCTTGACGGATTGGGGGAAATCAGTCAAGAAAGGAGTATATTAGCGGTGAAAACCATTTCTTAAAAGATATGAGACTGACCACAATCATCGCTACGCTTTTGCTGACCCTGCCCCTGACGGCTTTCTCCCAAAATCCGGATGTCTTTGAACTTCTCAACACGAAAATCACTGACAAGGACAGCCTCGTTACCTATTTCAGAAACAGGACGGGCATCTCGCTCCCGGGATTCGATCCGACAGGAAGCGACATCACTCCGGAAGAACAAAAATGGGCCGACGATGCTCTCAAACACATATTCTTCGTCCATTCTGGTTACCAGCCGTCCTACTTTTACGGTGACGACATCAACTGGCAGTACTGGCCGGTCAAAGACAACGAGCTCCGTTGGCAGCTCCACAGGATGAAATGGTGGGTGCCACTCGGGAAGGCCTACAGACAGACGGGGGACGAAAAATACGCAAAAGAATGGACAGAGGAGTTTGTGGACTGGATCCGTAAGAACCCCCTTGGCGACTACAAAGAAGAAGACGCTAAAGACTTGATGACCGCCGACAATATGTATTTCGCATGGCGGCCCCTCGAAGTGAGCGACAGACTTGAGATGCAGATAAAGCAGTTCATCCTCTTTCTCCCGTCAGAGTACTTCACAGGGGACTTCCTGAGCGAGTTCCTCATCAACTACCACCGTCAGTGCCGGCACATTATGGCTCACTTCTCCAAACAAGGCAACCATCTCCTTTTTCAGGCCCAGAGACTTCTAAGCGCCTCAATCTTCTTCCCTGAATTCAAAGACGCCTCGGTTTGGAGAGCAAAAGCCATAGAAATACTCAACACCCAGATAGCCAAACAAGTCTATCCCGACGGAATGCAGTACGAACTTGACCCTCACTACCACCTCGAATCCATCAACATATTCTTCAACGCCCTCAGAATTTGCGACGCGAATGGTCTTAGGGCCGCCTTCCCGCAAAGTTACATCGCCACTGTTCACAAGATGATTGAGGTAGTGTACAACTACTCCTATCCCGACTATGCCAATCCGATGTTCTCCGACTTCCACGGCCAGCACGAAATGATCCCTCTGTACGAGGAATGGGCCAAAGTCTTCCCTGACGACGGGATGATCACTTGGCAAGCCACAAAAGGGAAAGAAGGCAAAACGCCCGACTATCTTTCAAGAGAATTCCCGGTTTCGGGGATATATTGTCTGCGAAACGGTTGGACCTCGGAAGCCACGGTTATGATTATGAAAGCCGGACCCAAAGGCGAGTGGCACTGCCAGCCTGACAACGGGACATTCGAGTACTGGCGCAAAGGGCGCAACTTCTTTCCTGATTCGGGAGGTTATGTCTACAGCGGCGATGAGGAAGTCAACAAACAGAGAGCTTGGTTCAGGCAGACATCCGTCCACAACACCCTCACATTGGACTACCGCAATCTTGACACCACACAGTCACATTGCCTGTCTTGGACCTCGGACTCATCCTTCACTATAGTCAGTGTCCTGAACCCTTCGTATGAAGGCCTTACTCACAAACGCACAGTCACGTTCGCCAAAGACGGTTCCGTGCTCATTGTAGACACGGCAAGCGGAACTGCCGAAGGCAAGGTGGCGGTTCATTACAATCTTCTGGAATGCGATCCGATAGAAGATTACGAGAACCACACTCTGAGAACGAAATTCAAAGACGGCAACAACATCAGTCTCTGCGTAATGTCACCTTCAAAACTCACGATGCTCAGGAAGGAAGGAAAAGTCTCCTTCTCCTACAAACATTACAATCCGAGACCGGCCTATTCTTTCTCGCTACTCAAACGCAATGGAGAGACCGTGACATTCGTTACGCTCATAAAACCATCGTCTGAGTAGTATCAGCAAACAGTCCTGACCTTGATTTTGCACATATTTGACATTTTTTGGACAAATTCAAGAAAGGAAAAAACTGCTTTTAAAGAATTGTCGACACTTCTAAACGACAAATGCGGAATGATGAGCTAATTTTGCAATGTTGAACCATATAATAAACCTTAAAACGTATAACTATTAAATGAAAAGGCATTTGTTAATTCTTGCTTTTGTTTTTCTTTTCACCGCTTGTTCGGGAGAAGAAGAAAACGGCTACACTGTCGGCAATCCGGATGACATCACGATAGCGCCTGAAGGGGGTGCCGATGCCACGATCAATGAGGCATTGTTCGATGTAATCAATCTTGATTATCCCGGCCTTGAAAACGTGAAGACTTATTATGAGAACGGAAAGCTCTACCAGGCTGCCTCGGCGCTTTTGACATACTACAGAATGCGGTCAACGGTGTTCAACACTAATGTCGATCTGATGAACCCGACTTGCAGCGAATCCGACATCAACATGGCGAAGCAGGCTACAGCCGCAGGCGGCTACAGATTCTACGTCAGAAATTACGAGGAAAGCAAAGACGCGGCCACGGGTCTTTCCGTGTATTATTCATTCGCAGCGTCAAAAGACAGCGTCAATTGGGAATACGCCCCTAAAGGCGTCACTGATCAGGAATGGTTCTCTCAAAAACACAGGCTCCAGTGGATGATCCCTCAAGCAAAAGCATATAGGGCAACAGGCAACGAAGATTACGCAAAAGCTTGGATAGATGTTTACGGGCAGTGGCTGAAAGCCTATCCTTGTCCGGAGGGGAAAACCAATTCCACACAGTGGTCAGGATTACAGACCGGTGAGAGGATTATCGACCAAGTGGACATCTTCGAGTACTACAAACAGTCCGAGAATTTCACTCCCGTTTGGCTCTCCACTTTTCTGGTCGCTTTCTCGCAAGGCGTGGAAAACATAAGAAACAATCCTTTTGAGCCTGCCACAAGCAACATCAGGCTTGCTCAAAATCAGGCTGAGTTGTATGCTGGAATCCTGATGCCGGAATTCAAGAATGCCGCCACTTGGCTGACTGAGGGCGCAGCGGCAATCACAGCTCAGCTAAAATCCCAGTTCAATGAAGACGGAGTCCAGAACGAATTGGATCCGAGCTACCATTTGGGAGTGCTCTCTAATTTCATTTCCACTTATACTCTTGTCTCAGCAAACGAAAAGAATGCTTCATTTCCTTCGGATTACACTTCTTATCTAAAGAACGCGGCTCATTTCCTGATGGACATCGTCTATCCTGACTACACTTGGGAGTACTTCAACGACTCAAGAAAAACCACAAAGAATGTCGTTCTCAGAAATCTGAGGAATTATGCTGAAATGTTCCCTGATGACGCTGATCTCGCTTTCGCTTCCACCGAAGGGACAGGCGGCGCTGAGCCGAGCAGAGACATAAGGATGTACAAGACTTCCGGCTATTATATTATGCGCAACGGCTGGTCCAAAGATGCCACTATGCTGATTCTAAAGAACAACTACAATCCTGACAACAAATGGCATTGCCAGCCTGACAACGGCACGATAGGGCTTTATTCCAAAGGAAGACATTTTCTCCCCGATGCCGGAGTGTTTACTTATGGAGGAGACAGCGAGTTGGATGCCTTGAGGAACGTTTATCGTGGCACCCAGCTTCACAATACTATGAACAGAAACGGGAAAACCATTGACGGGAGCCATCAGAAAGGGCAATATCTCGCAAGCGGCAATGCAAACGGAGCCGAGTATGTGGTCACCAAAAATGACTCATACGATGATCTGTCACACAGAAGGGCCATCTTCTACGTGAACAAGGAATTCTTCGTAATAGCTGACGAAGGATATGGGAGCGGCTCCGGTTTCCCTGTTCAAATCTGTTTCAATCTTTGCGAAACCAAGAATGACGTGGTTCCTGACGATGCCTACTCCGACGGCGGTTACGGAATGCACACAATCTTCTCGGACAACAACAATATGATTTTCAAGACATTCACCGAAACGACAGAAGGCTATGCCGCCACCAACACCACGGGCTACTATTCTCCCGCGATTAACGAAAAGGTTCAGCGTCGCCTCTATCGCATCAGCCTTACCAAACCTTCGGACGGGGCTGCCAGATTCATAACTGTTATATATCCTTTCAAAGCGGCCGGAGATTTTGACACAATGTCAATCTCAGCCAAATTCACTGACAATGAAGGTGGCAAGGCCGCCACTTTCCACGAAAGCGGAGCCTCGCTTGAAGTCACGGTAAACGGGACTAAGTATAATCTTGCATACACACTAAAATAACAATCACTATGGGGAAGATAATTGATCTCTTATCCAAAGCATTGTCATCGGCGGCCTTGACCGCAGTCCTTTTCTCAGGAGCGATTTCCTGCGAATCAGACGATCAGACTGACAACAGCTCATTCAAATTGTACTATCAGAGTCTGACGGACATCGGTCCTTCAACAAATTTCTCGCTTTCTCCTTCCTATCACGGAGGGACTCCTTCGGATTTCGCAATCTACGGCATCACGCTGGACGGATCATCGATTTCAAGCGAGTGCTTCATAATCGACCCTGCCACGGGTCTGGTAAGTCTTGTGAACACTGAGAAAGCTTCGGTTGGAGAGTACAAGCTCAGCGTTTCTTGCAAAGTGGACGGGAAGACCCGCAAATTCGCTGATGCTATCACGGTCACTATGATGAAGGCTGTCCCTGACGGTATAAAGATGGATCCGGATAGAATTGACGTCAAACTCGCGGACATCATCGCAAGCAAAGGCTCCGTGGAACTCCCGACTTCCAAAGTCACAACAGACGGCAATCACATTTCAATCAGAAATTACAAAATCGCAAACGTCCGCAAAGACGGTGCCGCGGTGGTGAATAAGGATATGTTCGCCATCTCGTCCAAAGGCGTAGTCTCTATCTCGGGAGGTAACACAGAAATGCTTCCCGGACTGTATGTCCTTGATTTGAGGCTGATTACACACGTAGCGACTGGAGATTCGGAAGAAGGGCTGTTTGCGAATGCGCTTTCAATCAATGTGACTTCGGCTCCTTTGACTCTAACTTATGAACCAAATTCCGGAAAAGTCGAGAAAGGTTTCGGATTCTCATCAATGGCGCCTTCAATCAACGGTTCCCTTGACGGGCTCAAGTATTCAATCAAATCAGTCACCCCGGCCGAATCCTCAGTCACTATTGACCAGGCAACAGGCGTCATAAGCGTGTCCTCCGCTCACAAGATTCCGATTGGTACTGTCTGCGCCGTGTCCGTGACTGCGACCAACGACTACGGACGGAAAGATTTCGATGACATCTACACCATCAATTCCGTGGACTACATCGCTCCTATCACCAAATTCGCCTACGACAACGCCACAGACATCATCCAGACTACGTCATTCTCCAATCCGGTCAAGACAATGGACGGAGGAGACGTCACTTACTCCTTCGTCAATCTGCCGGCAAACCTTTCAGAATTAGCGATTGACGCTTCCACCGGCACCGTCTCCGCACCTAAGGGCAATTCTATCGCCACCGGAACGTACACAGTCACAGTCGAGGCCGCTAATGCCAAGGGCAGCAAGCAGGCTTCGTTCAGCCTGACTGTCATAAAGAATCCTTATATGTTCACCTATGTGAACTGGGGCAACAATCTCAATCTGGCTCCTGTGAGAAATTATGCGAGCCAGTACAGACTTGAGGAAAGTGACAAGTCCTTGACTATCCCGGTTAAAGAAAGCGATCTTCCTTCCGGCAAGGCAGTCAAGTACTCTATGGACAAAGTCTATTGCGCTGCCGAAGTGTCCATCGATGAAAGCACAGGAACGATAACCGTCAGCGCTTCCGACACCAAACGTATTGATTTTATTTTTGTCACCGTGACTTGCGGTAACGGTTCAGATGCCGACGTAAGTCAGGTTATCCCTGTCTTCTTCCAGCATTTCAATGCGGTGAGCGGCTACGAAGTTAGGTACAATCCGTTCGTGTTCAAATGCAATCCTAAGACCGGAGGGAAATCAGCGGTTCCTGCAATTGTCTCCAAAGACGGAGGTGCGGTTGCGATGGATTACAGAAGGAATTTCAATTATTATGATCTTGAGGGAGAAACTCATCACGGGAATGGTCAGCCTAAGGACAAAGGCTTCTTGAACACTCTTTGGACGGCTTATTTCACTGCGAAAGGAGAGGCTGTCAACACCGGGAAGCGTGAGCCTATGTCCGCTTGGGACGGCAAAGTCGATGAAACACTTCGTTTGGGCTACACTGACAAAACTGACTATTCAGTCGTCATTAATGCCGACAAATTCAGAGACGAATCCGGCTATGCCAACGGAATCTTCTTTGGACAGCAGACAATGGGCGCTGCCGGAACCGACCCTGGCTCAGGTCCGGGCTCCATCTGGCTGGCAATATGGTTTGACACTGATTTTTAATTCACATTAATAAGATTCAGAATGGAAAAAAATATATCAATAACTAAAAGACTGTTGCTTGTGGCAGTGTCGCTGTTGCTCTGCATCTCGGCATTCGCACAACAGGAAATAACGGTGAAGGGTGTCGTGACAGACGAGAACAACGAACCTCTGATTGGCGTCGGCGTGCTGCAGGAAAGCGCGGCATCAAACGGAGTAATAACTGACGCAAACGGTAAATACTCCATCAAAGTGCCATCCAACGCAGTCCTCGTGTTTAGTTACATCAGCTATCAGAACCAGAAAGTGGCTGTGAGAGGCAGCTCGTCTTTGAATGTCAAACTCTTGCCGGACAACAATTTCCTTGATGAAGTGGTGGTAGTCGGTTACGGTACGATGAAAAGAAGTGATCTCACCGGATCCGTGGCGTCAGTGTCTTCAAAAGCTATCGAAGACTTCAAGACAAGTTCTGTCGTGGAGGCTTTGGGAGGTCAGATTGCCGGTGTCAACATCACAGCAACCGATGGCACTCCCGGAGCGGGTTACGATATCAAAATCCGCGGTGTGGGCAGTGTGAACGGCAGTTCCGACCCTCTGTTCATAGTGGACGGATTCGAAGTCGGCAACATAGACTATCTCGCCAATCAGGACATAAAATCCATTGAGGTCCTCAAGGACGCCTCCGCATCCGCAATCTACGGGGCGAGAGCGGCCAACGGAGTCGTGCTCGTGACCACAAAATCCGGTATCGACGGCAAACCTCAGATTATGTACAACGGGTCCGCAAGTTACAGGAAGATCTCCAAGACCCTTGACGTTATGTCGCCTTATGATTTCGTGAAACTTCAGGTTGAGGTTGATCCCGCAAAATACGGTTCGACTTACTACAAAGCCGGCAATGACGAGGACGGAAATCCCTATGCCTATCAGAGCGCCGAGGACTACATCAGCGAAACAGGAATCGACTGGCAGGACGAGGCCTTCCGTGAGACTTGGTCGCAAAACCATGACATCAGCATAATAGGAGGTAACAAGAATTCCAAATATACCCTTTCCTACTCTCATTTTGACGAGGACGGTATCTTCAAGAACAGCGGTTATGCCAAGAACACGGCAAGAGGAAGAATTACTCAGAAAGTCACGAAATGGCTTACTGTGGACGCCACCGTCAATTACACGAGAACCGACAAGACCGGCATCGGCACTTCAGGCGGAACACTTGTCAGCGTGCTTAATTACAGACCGGTAGGAGGTCTGAGCGTTACCAACGATGAACTCTTGAATTCCACTTACGACCCGCTTGCGATGAGCGAGAGCAATTTTAACTCCAACAACAGCAATCCTGTCAAACAGACTGAGACTGTGGACATCAACAACAGGGTTGAGCAGTGGATAGCAAACGGCTCTGCCACGTTGCAACTCACCAAACATTTGTCCTTCAAGACCTCAGGGACTTATAACACGAAATACCAGAGATACGACACTTTCTACGGCACTGAATCAAGTCAGGCATTCCGCGCCGGAGGGGCTTACGGCTCCACTCAGATGACAAGGGGCTTCAACTGGTCCAACAACAATGTGCTCACCTATCAGAACAGATTTAAGCTCAAACATAACCTCAACGTGATGCTTGGACACGAAACATCGTTCAGCAGCACCGAGTATCTCCTCGGGCAGGCCAAGGACTTTCCTTTCGACAATCTCGGCAACGACAATCTCGCTTTGGGAGCAACTCCGAGTCAGGTTGAGACATCTCTCTCGAAAAGCAGAAGGCTGTCATTTTTCGCGCGCGCCTTCTACAATTTCGATGACAAGTACCTTTTGACGGCTACTGTCCGCGCTGACGGTTCCACAGTGTTCTCTTCCAAGAACAAATGTGGCTACTTCCCTTCCTTCGCCGCTGCATGGAACGTGTCCAAAGAGGCTTTTATGAACAATGTGGACTGGGTGTCCAATCTCAAGCTTCGATTAGGCTGGGGAACGGTCGGTAACGACAGAATCGCCAACTACTTGTCTATGGATTTGTACACGCCTATCAAATATGGCGTGGGTTCCACCCAGACCACGGTTATGGTCCCTAAACAACTGGCAAACGAGAATCTGAAGTGGGAAGGTTCCACTACTACCAACGTAGGACTTGATCTGGGACTTTTCAAAGGTAGAGTCAATTTGGTTGCCGATGCCTTTATCAAGGACACCAAAGACCTTCTTCTCGCACAGAATCTGGCTTACGTTACCGGATTTGGCTCACAATGGCAGAACATCGGAAAAATCCGCAACAAAGGTCTTGAGCTCACGCTCAACACGGTCAATTTCAGCAACGGAAATTTCTTCTGGTCCACGGATTTGAATCTGTCCTTTATCAAGAACACTCTCGAATCGCTTCAGGACGGCACTGACTATATGCTTTCCAGATCAGGGTTTAATTCCAATTTCAGCAATTACGACTACATAGCTTATGTGGGACAGTCTCTCGGTAATATGTATGGTTATGTGTTTGACGGAATCTATCAGTATTCCGACTTTAATATGACCCCTGACGACGGAATGGCGCTCAAAGAAGGAGTTGCTGACATCAGTGAGCACGCCGGGGTGGCTGCCCAACCGGGTATGACAAAGTACAAAGATCTTGACGGCAACGGAATCATCAATACCGAAGACAGGGATGTGATAGGCAACGGCCTTCCAGACTGGTACGGAGGTATCACCAACACTTTCAACATTTTCAGATTTGACTTGAGCTTCCTGTTCCAGTTTTCCTACGGTAACGATGTCTACAATGCTACCAGAATGTTCACGACTCAGTCCAAGGCCGACAGACAGAACCAGCTTGCCGAGGTGGCAGACCGCTGGACCACAACTAATGCTTCCAACAAAGTTCCTTCCGCGGAAGGCTACGTAAGTTCTGAACTTTACTCCAGATTCATAGAGGACGGTTCTTATTTGAGATTGAAGAACATCACATTAGGCTACACACTGCCTGAGAAACTGCTGAAAAAGATTTATGTCAGCAAGCTCAGGGTCTACGTCACGGCTCAGAATCTTTTCTGTCTGACCAATTACAGCGGTTATGACCCTGAAGTCAACACATTGAGCAGTAACCTTATGCCTGGATTCGACTGGGGAGCCTACCCTAAGAGCAGAGCCTTCACTTTCGGTATTGAACTCCAATTTTAATTAATGAAAGAAATGAAAAAGTTAATATATATTTTAGGAATAATCGCCCTTGCTCTTATGCCTGTCTCTTGTTCTCTTGACGAGACGAGCTACACTGAAATGGAAAAGAACAGCTATCTCAACGATGCCGGCGAGGCCGAGACCGTACTGCTCGGAGTCTATGAGAATCTGACTCAGGACGGCTTGTACTCTTATCATCTTTCTCTGTATTTCACATTATCAACTGATCTCGCCAAAGTCGAGGGCACGTCCATAACTAATTTTAGAAATGTGCCGAACAACGCTTACACGAGCACGGAAACTGAGGTCCAGACCACTTGGGCTGATCTTTATAATGCGATTTACGATGCTAATGATTTCCTTGAGAGGGTGTCGGGTGCTTATGACAACTACAGCGAGTCGGACAAGAAACTTGCCGCCGTGTACATTGCCGAAGCAAGAGCTTTGAGAGGATTGTTCTACTTTGAACTTGTGAGATGGTTCGGAAACGTCGCTCTGATCACTTCCACAGAGCAGTCGAAACAGTTGCCTGAGACCTTCACCCAAGCGACTCCGGTCCAGGTTTACGAATTCATTGAGAAGGACTTGAAATACGCGGTCGACAATCTGCCTTACGCAAAGGATGACGCGACAAGATCAAGCAATTCCTACAGATTCTCCAAAGGCGGCGCATTGGGCCTCCTCACCAAGGTCTATGCGACTTGGGCCGGCTATCCGGTCAAGGACGAATCCAAATGGCAGGCTGCCGCTGAAACGGCCAAGGTGCTTGTCGAATCCGGGAAGCATTCACTGCTGAGTAATTACGAGCAGCTTTGGAAGAACACCTGCAACAATGTCTGGGATCCTTCCGAGAGCCTTATAGAGGTTAGTTTCTATTCTCCTTCGATCACCGGTCAGAATGACAGTGACGCAAGCGGAAGAATAGGAAAATGGAACGGTGTGTCAACAGGGGAGGGCACCATATCATCAGGCCGTTCGGCAGGCAACTGGAAAGTAGTGCCGACGTTTGCATTGAATTGGGAGAATCATCAGAATGACAAGAGATTCGCTCTTTCCATCGCTGACTACAAGTATGTCAAAGCCACCGGCAAAACGGCTCTTGCCACAGCGACCATTGGCGGTGTGAAGACTGACCTTACATTGGAGATGGCCTTGGCTAATCCTGACTACAGGAAAGGCTTTAACGGCACTCTTTCGCCGGCAAAATGGGACATTGCGAAGTATGTAACGGATGCCAATGTGCTCACAGACGCCAACTTGTCCAATGTCAACTGGTACATTCTGAGGTATTCCGATGTGCTTCTGCTTTATGCCGAGGCGATGAATGAGTGGAAAGGAGGTCCTACAACTGAGGCCTACGAGGCCGTGAATATGGTCAGACGCCGCGGATTCGGACTCCCAGTTAACTCAGCGTCAACTTTGAGCGATCTTCCTGAGGGCCTGTCCTACGAGGCTTTCCGGACCGCGGTGAGAAAGGAAAGAACTTACGAACTTGCATTTGAGGGTCATCGCCGTCAGGATCTGGTAAGATGGGGAATCTACTATGACACGATTCAGAACACGTACGCCAGTCAGACTGACTGGAATGAGGATGCGCAGAACTACTATCTTTGCGCTGGTTACACTATAAAGGGCAAAAACGAACTTCTTCCTATTCCTCAGCGTGAGATGGATATGATGAAACAGTTCAAGCAGAACCCGCTCTGGTAATGATTGACAATAATTTCTTTATCGGTGGCGCGACAATAGGGGCGGTACTTCTGTTTCTGCCCTGCGTTGTCGAGGCCGGAGAAAAGCCGGAGGACGGGAGGCCTGACATAATCCTGATTATGACTGACCAGCAGACCTTGGGTGCGATGAGCTTTCTTGGCAATCCTTATCTCAGCACTTCCGCTATGGATGCCTTAGCCTCAGACGCTCTCAGTCTGACTCGGGCCTATTGTCCGTTTCCGCTCAGCGGCCCGAGCCGCGCGGCACTTATGACTGGTCTGATGCCTGTTCAGACAGGGGCGACAGACAATGACATCAGGCCTTCCGATGCGTCAATGCGCTTCGGACTCGGGCTTCGTCTTAAAAAGGCCGGTTACGAGTGCCTGTATGCCGGGAAATGGCACGTCACGGAATTGAATGTGCCTGATAATGCGGGCTTCAGGAAAGTGTGCGACACCAATGATCCAATCTTGGCTCAGGAGTGCTCCGGAGCCTTGGATTCCAGAGACAAAAGCAAACCGCTTTTTTTAGTGGCGTCTTTCCTCGATCCTCACGAAATCTGCGAATTCGCTCGTGACGAGGCCTTGCATTACGGTCCTATCGGCCCTTTTGACACTAAGGACTGCCCGAATCTTCCGTCCAATTTCATGCCTTCGACATACGAGGCAGAGGCCATAAGAATGGAGGCGCTGGCGGCGCCGAGGTCTCATCCTTCGGCTAATTATTCCGAAGATCAGTGGAGAAGGTACCTTTTCGCTTACTATCGTCTTGTGGAAAGGGCGGACTCCTATGTCGGAGAATTGCTCACAGTCCTGAAGGAAAAGGATTTGTACGACAATTCCGTGGTGATTTTCATCAGCGACCACGGTGACGGGGCCGCCGCTCACCAATGGAATCAGAAATGGGCTTTGTTCGAGGAATGCATCAATGTCCCTTTGATGATCAAGGCTCCGGGCGCCGTCAGCGGCAAGGGCGCTGTCAACAGGACAGCCTTGAGCAACACCAGTCTGGACGTGTATTCGACTATATGTGATTATGCAGGCGTCAGTCTTGACAAGAACATTTACAAAGGGCTGTCTCTCAGGCCTTTAGTTGAGCGCAAGACCGGCACGCTGCACGATGAGGTCTTTGTGGAGACCTATCTTTCGGGCATCAAAACGAGAGGCTGGTCAGTGATTGACGGCAAGTACAAGTACGTGATTTACAATTGGTTCGCCAACAACGAGATGCTTTATGACTTGGAAAGCGACAAAGGGGAGATGATCAATCTCGCAGTGGACAAACGTTACTCCGATGTGCTTTTCTCAATGCGCAATAAACTCTACGAGTGGTCTTTGGAAGTAAGGGATCCGAGACTGCCTCGAATACTCAAGGCTCTTACGGGGTCACAGGGGACTGAATCGGGTCATATTGACGGAAACAGATAGATTATTTATGGACATAAAGAATTTCAAGTTAATCGGCTTGCCGATGACGGTTCTGGCCGTTGCGGGCTGCGTGCGTAAACAGTCTGACATTAAGTTCCCTAATGTGATCATCATTATGACTGACGACCACACAACGGGGGCGATGAGCTGCTACGGCGGTATAATGCAGACTCCCAATCTGGACAGAATCGCGAAAGACGGCATCAGGATGGACAGATGCTTTGTCTCCAATGCCATATCCGGACCCTCGAGGGCTTGCATATTGACGGGCAAGTACAGCCACGAGAACGGATTCACCGACAATTCCCGAACATTTGACGGGAGCCAGCAGACTTTTCCGAAGCTGCTTCACGATGCCGGGTACCAGACTGCTATGATAGGGAAGTGGCATCTCAATTCCGACCCTCAGGGCTTCGATTACTGGAGCATTCTGAAAGGTCAGGGCGAGTACTATTCCCCTATTTTCATAGAGAACGGCAAGGAAGTGGTTGACAGCGGCTATGTTACGGACATAATAACGGACAAGGCCATCGATTTCATAGAGAACCGGGACAAAGACCGGCCTTTCGCAATGCTCTATTATCACAAGGCTCCGCATCGCAACTGGATGCCGGCGCAGCGCCATCTGGGGGCGTACGACAATCACGAGTTCCCGGAGCCGAAGAATCTGCTTGACGATTACAGCGGAAGAGGCAGGGCGGCTCACGAGCAGGAAATGATGATAAGCAAGAATATGTGGCCTGCATGGGACCTGAAGATTATGTCGCCCGAGGATCTGACCAAGGATTACGGACAGCTTGAGAACAGCGGCAACGCCAATGCGGACGATGTGAAACGCGCCAATGACGAGGCTCTCAGTTTTAAGCAGTTTCAGGACGCCTACAACAGGATGAAGCCTGAGGAGAAGGCTTTATGGAACAAGGCTTACGCCCCTCGCATCGCAGAGTACAAGGCTATGGTAGGGAAGGTGTCCGAAGACGAGATGACAAGGTGGAAGTACCGGCAGTATATGAAGGACTACTGCTCTGTGATTAAGGGGGTTGACGAGAATGTGGGCCGGCTTCTGGATTATCTTGAAGGTGTGTGCGAGCTGGACAACACCATTATCATCTACACTTCAGATCAGGGATTTTTCCTCGGCGAGCACGGATGGTTCGACAAGAGGTTTATGTATGAGGAATGCGAGAGGACGCCGCTTTTAGTGCGCTATCCTCGCGCTATCAAGGCGGGAAGCACCTCAAAGGCTCTTGCGATGAACATAGATCTTGCTCCTACCATTCTGGATTATGCCGGTCTCAGGATTCCCGACGACATTCAGGGCCGTTCTCTGAGACCTGTTCTTGAGAACGAGGGCGAGGCTCCGAAAGATTGGAGGAAGGCGGTCTATTACCATTACTACGAGTACCCTTCTTGGCATTCGGTGAAGAGGCATTACGGCTTGAGGACGGATCGGTACAAACTGATTCATTTCTATAATGACGTGGACGAGTGGGAGTTGTATGATCTGAACGCTGATCCTCACGAGATGCGCAGCGCTTATGACGATCCTGCTTACGCTCATATAAGGGATTCGCTGAAGATTCAGTTGAAGGCTCTTCAGAATGAAGTCAGGGACTATGATCCTGACGAACTTAACGGAGAGTTTTTCTATGGGGCTGATTCATTGTAAAAAGAAATAACGTTATGGACAGAAGAGATTTTATCAAAGTTTCAGGCTGGACGGCTTTGGGGCTGGCGGCATCAGGGGCAATCTTAAGCAGTATTGACAAGGCGGGAGCGGCTCCAAGGAGAATCCCGGCGGAAGCGAAGGAGAGATTCAAGTCTCTGAAAGGCTTGAGAATATTTTGGGGCGACATTCACAACCACTGCAATGTGACTTACGGGCACGGGGACTTGTCTGACGCTCTTGCGGCTGCAAAGGAGCAACTGGATTTCTGTTCGGTGACTCCCCACGCAATGTGGCCTGACATTCCGGGAGCTAACGATCCTCGTCTGAGCTGGGTGATAGACTATCACACTTCGGCTTTCAAAAGGCTTCGTGACGGGGGCTGGGCCAAGTACGTCAAAATGGTCAAGGATGCCAACGATCCTTCCTCATTTCTGACATTCCTGTCTTACGAATGCCACTCTATGAAATCCGGTGACCACGTAGCTTTATGCTATGATTTCGACACTCCTCTGGTCACCTGCTCTTCGGTGGCGAATCTGAAAGAGAAACTTAGAAAGTACAAGACTTACGTCACGCCTCATCATATGGGCTATATCACCGGCTACCGCGGCTACAACTGGACTGAGTTCAAGGATGACGATCCTCAGACTCCTTTCGTGGAGATGTTCTCGCGTCACGGTTGCGCGGAATGCGATATGGGGGATTACGACTATCTTCACGATATGGGGCCTCGCATTTACGAGGGATCGGTTCAGTATGGCCTTGAGCAAGGTCACAAGTTCGGGCTTATGTGCTCCACGGACCAGCATGCGGGCTATCCGGGAAGTTACGGTGACGGACGCATAGGCGTGTTCGCTGATTCTCCGGACAGGGACAAGATCTGGGACGCTATGGGGCAGAGGCACATCTGCGGAATCACCGGGGACAAGATCAAGATGGATTTTTCCATCAACGGGGCCAAACAGGGAGATGTAATCAAGTCTGCCGGGAAACGTCAGATTTTCGTGAATGTGGAGGCTCAGAATCACATTGATTATGTGGACATCATCAAGAACGCTCGGTGCATTGCCCGGCTCAACGGGCCTTTCACGGCGGCTATCCCTACGGAAGGCATCGTCCGGGCTAAGGTAAAGATCAATTTCGGCTGGAACAGGGAGGAGGAATATGTCCACTGGCAGGGCATGGTCAAGGTTTCGGGCGGCAGGATCAGTGATTATCAGACTTGTTTCCGCGGGGCGGCCTTCACTTCGCCACAGCCTGGGGAGACAGAGTTCAAGACAAGGGTGAACAGAGTGCTTTCTCACGATGAGAGTCACGTTGAGCTGGATATGTATTCTTCCAAGAATCCTAACACTATGACGTCTGCGACGCAGGGGATAGTGCTTGATGTGGAGATGCCTCTTGACGGTAAGATTACCGCCGAGTTCAACGGACAGGCTTTCACTTACACTTTGGACGAGTTGCTCCACGGTGCTAAGGCTCATTTTATGAGGGGATGGCTGAGTGAGGCTATCCAGTTCAACAGGGCCGCTCCCGAATCTGCGTTCACAGTAGGAACCTATATGGTTGACGACACTCCGGAGCGTGACACTGACTACTATTATGTCCGTGTCCGTCAGCGTGACGCCCAATGGGCATGGAGCTCGCCGATCTGGGCAGAGCGTTAGGTGTCGTCATGGGCTCTTTGAATTTAGAAAATCTATCACTAAATTTGAGAACCTTAATTAATGACGCACATTGAAGAAAATCATTGTTACCTTACTGTCGCTGATTGCCGCGTTACCATTGTTCTCCTCCGGCAACAGCCTCTATTTTAAGCATTTGTCCGTTGAAAACGGACTTTCCCAGAGCACTGTCCGGGCAATTGCTCAAGACAGACAGGGCAACATCTGGATGGGCACCCAGAACGGCTTGAACAGATACGACGGCTATCGGTTTGATCATTTCTTATCTGATTTGTCCGACTCCACCAAAATAGCCGACAACTCCATATTCTCATTATGTCTTGACTCAGTCGGCAAATTGTGGATCGGCACGTCATCCGTGTTCTCATGTTACGATTTCAAAGAACAGAGATTCTACAATTACACGCTTCCGGGAGGAAGAAAACACCACATAGCCGACATACTTGAGACAGAATCCGGATTCATTCTTTCCACTGACGCCGGACTGCTCACATTCAGGTCCTCTGATTCCGGTTTCACTGTGGAACCCTCATTCTCCGGCCTGCACGTCAGGACAGTCGCCAAATACGATGCAGGCTATCTCGTGGCCACTTCCGACGGCCTTTTCTCTTACTCTCCAGGCGGCAAGGTTGCCAAAATTGAAGGTTTTGAGGACTTCGACATATCCTCAATCGAGCCATCCGGAAGTACGGGCTTCTGGATAGGCACCTTCGGGCAAGGCCTTTTCAGAACAGATGCCTCATTCGGCATAATCAGACATTTCGGTTTGAAAGACGGCATGACACTTCCTTCGGACAACATAAGAGTCTTGAACACAGATTCTTACGGACATCTATGGGTAGGGACTTACGATGGCCTCGCAGTCTACGACGACCTGAACGGAACCTTCAGACAGTACTTCCACGACAAAAACAGCACATCTCTGAGCCACAACTCTGTCTGGTCCATCTTTATGGACAATCAGAAAGGCGTCTGGGTCGGGACTTATTTCGGAGGCGTCAATTACTACAATAGGCAACTCGACAATTTCAGAATAGTGTCCTGCCCCTACGGTTCCGAGACTCCGGTCTACGGTTTTGTCAGTTGTGTGGAGAACGATGCCTCCTCGGAGGCGCTTTGGATAGGTACCAATGACGATGGAGTGTTTAAGTACGACATTCCGAGCGGTGTCTTCCGTCAATTCAATTCAGTGACGCTCAATGCGTCGGGAACGATGTCGGACAACATCAAATGCGTGATAGATGACGGACGAGGCGGTATTTGGATCGGAACGCATCTGGGAGGACTGAGCCATCTGACTATGCCTTCGGCTCGCTTGGAAACCTACGTCATTAACCGCAAGTCCCCGATCAACAACGGATGCTATTCACTTCTTGATGAGGGAGACGGAACATTGTGGGTCGGAACCTTGGGGGGACTGTTGAGTTTCGACAAGGCTTCAAAGACTTTTTCCACTCATTCCGCCGCCCTTATCGAGCCTATGCTTGCGTCTCTTCAGATTATGGATCTTTTCAGAGATTCTCAAGGCAATGTGTGGATAGGTACCGATGCCGGACTGTTCCGCTATTCCAAAGGAGGCAACTCGGTCAGGACATTCGAGACGATGTCCCCAACGGTGAGCTTCGAGAACATATTCGTAACTTGCCTAACGGAGGGAACCGACTCAAAAGTGTGGGTGGGGACCAACAGAGGCCTTTTCTGCTACGATGCGCAGTCAAATTCTTTTGAAAGCTACACCACGGCGGACGGCCTCCCCGACAACTCCGTGTACGGAATCATCGAGGACGACTCCAAGATGCTTTGGCTTTCCACTGGAGCCGGCCTGTCTTGTTTCGATCCGGCAACGCGGCATTTTAGAAATTATGTCAATTCAGAAGGTATATCCAACAACGAGTTCACAATGAACGCCTTCTGCAAAGGGAAGGACGGCTACTTCAATTTCGGAGGCCACAACGGCGTGACCAGATTCCGTCCTCTCGACATTATGGACAACACCTTCACCCCTGCTGCGCACATCAGCGACATCTCTATATTCAACGGCCAGGCATCTCCGCTGGGCACTTTCAAAGTCGCGAGAAATGATGACGGCTCGGTGGGCAAGGCCCGTATATCCTCTCGAAACGACATAGTGAACATCTCTTTCTCAGTCTTCAATATGGTTTCGGAAGGCAGGAACCTTTTCTCCTATTGTCTGGAAGGCTTTGATTCCAAATGGTTCGAGACCACCGGACGCGAGGTCAGCTATTCCAATCTTTCTCCCGGAAAGTATGTCTTCAGACTGAAGGCTGCCAACAATGACGGCAAGTGGAGTAATGAAGTCACCGAACTTTCCCTGAGGATTCTCCCGCGTTGGTGGCAGACCGCTTTCGCAAGGTTTTTTTTCGTCCTTATCGCTCTTTGCTTCGCCGGAGTGGTCGTTATGTTCATCCTTAACAAGGCCAGAATGAATATGAGGCTTGATATGGAGCATAAGGAAAAGGAAAGGATTGATGCCATGGGCAAGGAACGGGTCAATTTCTTCATAAATCTGTCTCACGAGCTGAGGACTCCTCTGACTCTGATACTCTCACCGCTGAATGAGATTGAGGAGCACGGCGGAGGGGACAATTTTGTAAAGACCAGACTTGAGTACGTGCGCAGGAGCAGTATGCGGCTTATGCACATAGTCAATCAGATGTTGGGCTATAGGAAG
Source organism: Bacteroidales bacterium (assembly GCA_041667245.1). Taxonomy (GTDB): domain Bacteria; phylum Bacteroidota; class Bacteroidia; order Bacteroidales; family UBA932; genus Cryptobacteroides. The sequence continues at coordinate 21,219 of JBAYFJ010000006.1, forward strand.
ATGGAGCTCGGACTGATGAAACTTCACGTTCAGACTGCCGACCTGGACAAGATAGCGGGGGATTGCTTCTCTCTTTTCGAAGATGAGGCCGCAAAGAGAGATGTGGACTACATCTTCGACTCCAAACTCAACGGCGATGCGGTTCCTTTCGATTCCAATGTGGTCGACACCATATTGCTGAATCTTCTTAGCAACGCTTTCAAGTTCACTCCTCGAGGCGGGGTCATCAAATTGTCGCTCATTCGCTCTGTCGGGAATGTCTCCATTAGCGTGGAGAACACAGGAATAGGCATCCCTACTGACAAGAGGGCGCACGTCTTCGATTTGTTCTATCAGGCGGACGAGAATGTCAGCGGATCCGGAATCGGCCTTGCGATTGTCAAAAGGCTGACCGAGCTTCATCACGGGACGGTGTCTCTTGACAGCAAAGAGGGGAGATATACCCACATAACCGTTTCGATTCCGGACAATGAGGAAGCCTATTCTGATGATGAAAAGGTCTCGCGCACATCGGAAACGAGTCCTGCCAATGAAGACAATCTGCCCTATTATCTTGCTGACGTAGAGTCGTCAGGCTCCGACCCTAACCCGGAGGAGGTTGGTTCTCAAGACTCCAAGACCGATTCTATACTTATCGTGGAGGCTGACGTGGATTTTAGGAAATATATCTCCGATTGCTTCAGCGGCAGTTTCAGAATAACCGCCGTGACTGACGGCAGGAATGCTTTGGATATAATCAAGAGCGACGAGCCTGACATAATCATAGCGGACAGAAACCTGCCCGGACTTGACGGCTGGAAACTGTGCCAGAGCGTGAAGCGTAACATTCAGACTTGCCACATCCCTGTGGTCATTCTCGGCACTAAGGACGGCAACGAGGAAAAACGCAGCAACATTGAGGCCGGTGCCGATGCCTACATTGCACAACCTTTCACTGCTGCGATGATCCGAGCCGAGGTGGCGGGCATACTCAAGACAAGAGACCGTCTCAGAAACCATTATTCGACTCATCCCGACATAGACGATGAATCACTTGTCGCCAACGGCTACGATGCGGAATTCCTAAAGAAAGCGAAGCAGGTGGTCGAGGACAACATTGACAATGACGCATTCACTTCCAATGATTTCGCTGACGCAATGTGTATGAGCCGATCCAATCTGTATTTGAAGATTACTTCCATAACAGGTGACTCGGCCACTCAGTTCATCAGAAAAATCCGTTTCGACAAAGCTTGCCGTATGCTTCTGGAAAGGAACTATTCCATTGCCGAGATCAGTTCAATGGTGGGATTCAGCTCTCCATCCTATTTCTCCACAAGTTTCAAGAAATTCGTTGGCTGCCTTCCTACGGAATACGGTAAAAAGGCCAAAGAATAAGGTATTTTTAAAATAATGTTTATCTTTGCAAATTATTATTTAAAGAAAATCAGATGAGTCAACCCCAGCAGACATTAAAAAAAGAGTATACTTTCGAGGGTAAAGGTCTTCACACAGGTAAAATTGGCAAAATGACTGTAAAACCTGCTCCTGAGGATTCCGGAATTTGTTTTAGAAGAATTGATATGGGCGGTGCGGAGGTTCGTGCCGTAGCGGAGAATGTTTCCAGCACAGCCAGAAGCACGACTTTGTCACAGGGAGAGGCTTCAGTCGCCACCATAGAGCACATTATGTCTGCGCTCACTGGAATGGGTGTGGACAACGCATTGATAGACATTGACAATGTTGAGGTGCCTATTCTTGACGGCAGTGCGCGTTTCTACGCCGAGGCGTTCCGCAAAGACGGACTTGCTGTTCAGGCCTCAGAACGCAAATACATCACAATTCCGAAAACTATAGAGGTAAAAGACGAGAACAGCGGGGCTTACGTAAAAATCGAGCCTTCGGACTCACCTTCGTACGATCTCACGGTTGATTTCAACTCAAGAGTATTGGGCGTGCAGAGCGCGCATTGGAATTTGTCCGAGGACTATGCCTCCCAAATAGCTCCTTGCAGGACTTTCGTGTTTTTCCACGAGATTGAGTACTTGTTTCAGAATAATCTGATCAAGGGAGGGGACGTGGACAACGCCATCGTCATCGTCGAGCACCCTGTCAATGAGGAGCAGCTTTCAAAACTTTCCCATCTTTTCAATATGCCGATGATTAAAGTCAACGATAACGGCTATCTGAACAATCTGGACTTGCATTTCCCGAATGAGTGCGGGCGCCACAAACTTCTTGACCTTATCGGGGATATGCGCCTTGTCGGCGGTTATGTGAATGCTAAAATCACCGGTTTCAAGTCCGGTCACACAATTAATACTAACGCGGCGAAAGCGGTAAGCTCGCTGCTCAAATAGTTTTGCTATGAATAAGATTCATCCTCTTGCCTCTGTCAGCCCAAAGGCCATTCTTGGAGATAACATCGAAATCGGTCCGGGAGCTTTTATTGATGACAATGTGGTCATCGGCGACGGCTGCAAGATTCTGCCTCACGCCGTCATTTTCCCGTTCGTGAGAATGGGAAAGAATTGCGAAGTGTTCCCTGGAGCGGTAGTGGGAGCCATACCTCAGGATCTCAAATTCGAAGGAGAGGAAACCTACGTTGAGATCGGAGACAATGTTACGATTCGCGAGTGCGCCACAATCAACAGAGGCACGGCGGCCAGCGGAAAGAGAAAGACTGTGATAGGAGACCACACATTGATAATGTCCTACGTTCACGTGGCTCACGACTGTCACGTCGGAAGTCATTGCATTCTTGTTAGCTACGTAGGAATCGCGGGAGAAACGGATGTGGACGACTGGGCTATCCTCGGTGGTGGCGCGATGGCGCATCAGTTCTCGAAAATCGGCACCCATGCAATGGTCGGGGGCGCATCCAAAATCAACAAGGACATTCCGCCTTACGTTTTGTGCGGACGCGAACCTATATGCTACGTAGGAGTGAACATTGTAGGTCTTCGCAGAAGGGGATTCTCTTCTGACACCATCAGGAACATCAAAGACATCTATGACACCATCTATTTCCAGGGTCTGAACATCTCTGACGGCTGCTCAAAGGTCGAGGCCGGCTTCCCTCAGTCGGAAGAAAGAGACACTATTCTGGATTTCATCAAGAACTCCAAGAGAGGAATCATCAGGGCCAACGAGCCTAACGAGAAGGGCGAAGTCGAATAGACGTGCTTCTCAGTACAGCATATTTCCCTCCGGTAGAATACTTTGCCGCAATCGCAAGAGATTTTGAGATTGCGGCAAAATCGTCTGTCGTCACAATCGAGGCCTGTGAGAATTATCAGAAACAGACCTACCGGAACAGATGCAAGTTCTTTGCGGCGGGCGGTGTGGAATCGCTGACCGTGCCCGTAGTTCACGAGGGCGGTACTTATCAGTTGCCAATTCGTGACATAAAAGTCGATTACAAGACTCCTTGGGTTTTGCGCTCAGAGAGAGCGATTGCTTCCGCATACGAGTCGTCCGCCTATTTCGATTACTACAAAGACGAGCTCTTCGCCATTCTCGATTCCAAGCAGGAGCGTCTTTTTGACCTTAACTTGTTGATTATTAATTTCTTTCTCAAGAAAACGGGCATTGCCGCGGACATCCGTCTCACGGAAGAATTCCTTCCTTACGGCTCGGCAGGGGATGATCTCAGGGAAGTCATTCACCCCAAAAGGCCAAACCGCATTCTGAGAGATCTGGGACTGGAAAAACCGTACTTCCAGGTCTTTGCCCAAAAGTACGGTTTCATTCCGAATCTGTCCATAATGGATCTTCTTTTCAATGAAGGTCCCGACTCAATCGTCTATCTCAAAAAGCTTTAGAATCTGAATCCAAGGGTCCAGACAATGTCCCAAAGACCGGCCTTGTTGAGGATCACAGGAGAATTGACACCGTCGATGTAGTCGTAGTAAGGGAACATATATTCTTTTGCGTATTGAGTGTATTTGCAGGCGATGTCAGTGAAGAAGGAACTGTTGGAACTGTAGCCGAATCCGAATGAGAAAGACTGTGTCTTAGCATTGTCGTCATAATAGCGTTCCATCAGGGACAGAACCCCGTTGCTTACCTTCTTGCCTGCCGTGTCGAATCCGCTCTCGGGAGTCGTGGTCAGATTGTAACCGGCCCTGACAGCGAACTGAGGAGTGACTTTTATCTCTCCTCCGATGCGCAGAAGCGATGAGACTTTGGTGTACTGAGATATGTCTGAGTTCACGTTGTCAAATTCGTAATTGTCATTGGAATCCTTGACTTTGAACTTCATAGAACTGTAGTCGCACATCTCGTAGTCCACGCTAAGCATACCGTACTGACCGAATGCGTAAGCAAGTCCGAAATTGGCGCGGTACGGAGTCTGGAGTTTGTACCTGTACTCTCCCTGAGGGGTCTGCGCGCTGGCATCGAAACTTGAATTGTTGAAGTGAGTCTCGCCTGCGGAACTCCAATGCTCCGTGATCTCAAGAGTCGTAGGTGTCTGGATGGCCGCTCCTATTCTCAAGCCATCCGTGGGGGTGACTATAATTCCGAATTTGCCGTAAAAACCAGATCCGTCGGCATCGTAGGCATATCTGTATCTGCCATTGTTGAAGTTAGTCTTTCCTGAAGTTCCGAAATCAATCTCGAAATTGGCCGGGTCGACTGCTATTTCTTTAGCGTACTCATCGTAAGTGAAGTTCATAGAGGTGACTCCGAGATTCGCTCCCAAGTACACTATGTCTCCAAGGTTGAATCCGGCGTTGAAGACGATGTCGTATTTGTTGCCGCTCTGGCTCTGTCCGAATCTCTGATTCAGAGGTCCGCCGATGGAGATGTTGTTGTCAGAGAACAACGTCTCCGTGGAACCGATGAACTCGTTCCCCTTGTCTGTGTAACTTGAAATCATTCCTGACTGATAGGCAAGAATGGAATTCCAAGATGCGTTTGAGTTATAGTAAGCGTCTGAAGCGTTCAAGACCTCTGAGGTGAATCCCTCGCTATTCGCATTTGTTGCCAAAGCGCCCATAAATGAAGTCTGGTCGTTGGTTCCGCCGGTCCCCATAGTCTTAAGATAGTTGTTGGTCTGATTTCCTGCGATTCCGATGGTCACTCCTCTGAGAAGCGAGCCGCTTGGTTGCTTGAAGTAGAAGGTGTAGCCGAAATTCGGGAAAGTCATCTTTGTGTTGTTGTCCGAAAGTTCGTTGCCGTAGGCGTCAGTGCCGGCCACAGGTGCGAATGAAGCCTTGCTCACCGCCACCGAGACCCCCGGAGAAATCGTAAATTGAGAGTATGGGGCTACGACCGAACCTGCAGGGTTGATGGTAATGGAACCGATGTCCCCGCCCACTGCCGTGACCGCATTGCCCATTCCCATAGTCCTGGCCGTTCCCTTGTAGTCGTTAGTGCTGAACCTGAGAGCATCATACATAGTCTGCGCTCCCGCATTTGCCGCCATAAACGACAGCAATAGTATCGTAAGAGTTTTTTTCATATTCGTAAATAATCTTGGTTTATCTTCTTCCGCCGCTTCTGGATGCTCCGCCTCCGCTGCTTCCGCCACTTCTGGTCGCCCCTCCGCCGTAACTACTGCTTCCTCCGCTGTAACTACTTGATCCTCCGTAACTTCTGCTGCTGCTCGATCCGCTTGAGTAGCTTGAGCTGGAATTAGACGAACTTCTGTTGTAGTCAGAGCTGGAAGAACTCCTTGAGTAGGAAGAAGAGTTGTTATTGTAGCTTGACGAGCCGCTGCTTCTGTAAGAGGACGAGCCTGACCTGCTTCCGGTGTTCCCGTAAGAAGCCGTGCCCGAACCGCTTGAGGAAGTTGTCGGCCTGCGGTAAGTCGATGTCCTGTTGCCTGAGACGTAGTCGCTGCTCCTTGAGTAAGAAGAAGATCTGACTGCGCTGCCTCCTCTTGAGGCATTAGAGGAATTCATAATGTTGGAGTTGACCGAGCTTGATCTGACCGCTCCGGTGCCGCTTCTGCTGTAAGAGGAAGACCTCGTGGCGCTCGAAACTCCGCTGCGAGAACCGCTTGTCCTGTCGACAGCCCCTGTCCTTGCAATGCTCGATCTGCTTGCCGTTCCTGTCCTGGCAATGCTCGATCTTGTGGCCGAACCAGTTCTGGTGACAGCTGTTCTGGAAGCGCTTGAGCCGCTTCTAACCGAACTTGTCCCTGTCCTGCTGACGCTGCTTCCCGTCCTTCCGACATAAGATCCTGATCTGACGCCGCTTGCGCTTGTGCCGCTTCTTGTGGCCATAGCTCCTCTTGAGCCTGCGCCGTAACGCGCTCCGCTTCCGGTCGTGGAATTACGGGAGCCCCAATAGCGGTCATTGCTTCCGTACCATCCTCCGTGGCCTTCGTGGCCGTGGCCATAATAGCCGCCGTAGCCGTAATACGGATCGCACCAGCCCCAGCCCCAGCCGCAGTCATAGCCGTAGCCGTAACCATAGTACCAAGGATCGTAGCCCCAAGGCCTCCCGCCCCAGTACCACGGGCTGTACCAGCTTGAGTAGTACCACGGATCATACCATCCCGAGTAGCCCCACGGACTCCAGCTCCACGACCATGAGAAAGGTCCCCAGCCAATGGAAAAGCCAGGTGTCCAAGAATTCACATACCAAGGCGTGTAATAATTCCAGTTCACTCCGGAGTAGAATGAATCATAGTAAGAAGGAACTTGGCTCACCGTAACGCTCGTACCGTTTCCGCTGTTGAAATTGAAGGTGGCCTGCATATTTTCCGGAATGTAGAGAGTGTCATTCTGTCCGCTTTTAAGAAAAATCGGAGAACTCTCCGTTTCTTTCACAAGTGCCGCGGTGGCTGCGGGATCAGCTGTGGCGACTTGTGTTTCAGGTGTAGGTTTATAGTAGATTCCATCTTGATACTCCTGTTTTGAAGCATCAGAGGCAAATTGTGCCGATGAACCGCACGAAGCTGCAGCCAATAGCACTGTCAGGATTAGTGTGATGTTCTTTTTCATATTTGAATCTCCTATATTTAATATAATTTCGTATCTTCGCCCGAATAATCGGGCAAAACAGTTTTTCCCTTGCAATTTTTGTACCTTTCGGAAAAACCGCTTTTACTTCACAAACATATATAATAAATAGCAATTAAGCAATAAGTTTTATGGCAAAAGAAATTACAAGCAGGTCTGAAAACTATTCTCAGTGGTATAATGATTTGGTAGTCAAGGCCGATCTGGCGGAGCAGTCAGCAGTAAGGGGATGTATGGTCATCAAGCCGTACGGGTATGCGATTTGGGAGAAGATGCAGAGATTCCTTGATGACGCGTTCAAGAAAGAAGGCGTTCAAAACGCTTATTTCCCTCTTTTCATCCCTAAGTCGTTCTTCAGCAGGGAAGCTGAGCACGTGGCCGGATTTGCGAAAGAATGCGCCGTGGTGACGCATCACAGACTGATGACCAATCCTGACGGTCCCGGAGTCGTAGTTGATCCTTCAGCCAAACTGGAAGAGGAACTTATTGTCAGACCTACGTCCGAGACAATTATATGGAGCACCTACAAGAATTGGATAAAATCTTGGAGAGACCTGCCAATTCTTTGCAATCAATGGGCTAACGTCGTAAGGTGGGAGATGCGCACAAGGCTATTCCTTCGCACGTCGGAATTCCTCTGGCAGGAAGGGCACACTGCTCACGCAACCTCGCAAGAGGCTCAGAACGAGGCCATTAAGATGGCCCACGTCTATGCCGACTTCGCAAGGAACATTCTTGACATCCCTGTGGTCCTTGGTCACAAGTCACCTCACGAGAGATTCGCCGGCGCATTGGACACTTTGTCAATCGAGGCTATGATGCAGGACGGGAAGGCCCTGCAGGCAGGCACATCGCATTTTCTCGGTCAGAATTTCGCCAAATCCTTCGATGTGAAATATGCGGACAAAGAGGGTAATCTCCAATACGTCTGGGCATCGTCCTGGGGTGTTTCCACCAGACTTATGGGTGCTTTGGTGATGGCTCTGGGCGATGACAACGGTTTGGTACTGCCTCCGCTCATCGCTCCTATTCAGGTAGTTATGGTCCCTATCTACAAGACTGACGAGGAGCATTCCTCTGTTCTGGAAAAAATGGGACAGATTCAGGACGCTCTTGTTGCGAATGGGCATTCCGTAAAAATCGATGACAGAGATCTGCTTCGTCCCGGATTCAAGTTCGCGGAATGGGAACTCAAGGGAGTCCCTGTCAGATTGGCAGTAGGCCCCCGTGACATAACCAACGGCACCGTGGAAATTCATCGCCGTGACACTATGGAGAAAACGACAGTGCCTATCGACGGCGTAGTGGACAGAATAGGCGAGCTTCTTGACGATATGCAGAAGAACATTTATCTCAAGGCATTGCAGTTCAGAGACTCCCACATCGTCAAGGTGGACACTTGGGATGATTTCAAGGAAAAGATTGAACAGGGAGGTTTCCTTCTCTGCCATTGGGACGGAACGGAAGAAACGGAGGAAAGAATACAGGAGGAGACGAAAGCCACTATCAGATGTATTCCTGTCGATTCCGCGGTCTGTGAGGAGGAAGGCAAGTGCGTTTACTCAGGCAAGCCTTCGCATCGCAGAGTTATATTCGCCCGTTCATATTAATATCATTCAGATGAAGAGACTTATCGTCACAATCGCGTTCTCTCTTGTGTGTCTGACCTCTTTCGCTCAGAACACTGATGACGCGCAGAAAGCCGCTGCCGAAGCTGCGGCAGCCATTTCCAAGGCCCCTGAATTAAAAGAGGCCCCTCCTAAACCTAATTACTGGACAAACACTTTGTTGACTAAAATTAATTTCGGTCAGACAAGTCTTACCAACTGGGCGGCAGGAGGCAATAATTCCGTGTCGCTACAGTCTTTTCTTGACGGCAATGCCAACTATTCCAAAGACAATGTGGTCTGGAGCAACAGATTGCAGTTGGACTACGGGTTCATTTATTCCGCCGACAAACCATTCATCCAGAAGAGCAACGACAGGATATATTACGAGAGCAAGTACGCCTACAAGGCTGCCAAGTCGTTGAATTACTCGGCTTTGTTCAGTTTCAAGTCGCAGTTCACCAACAGTTACACCTATCCTGTCCCTTCAAACAAAGCGGGCGAGGAGCCTACCAAAAGCGAATGGATGGATGCGAGGCTTTTGAAGTCCGGACTTTTCTCCCCGGCCTACACCGACCTCGGATTCGGTATCAGCTGGGTGCCTTCAAAGTGGCTCACAGTCAACATCGCCCCTATCACAGGCGGTTTCGTCATAGTGTCCAACGATGCGTTGAGACCGACTTACAGTATGGAACTGAGGAAGTTGAATTCAACCGAGCAGGCTGAGTACGATGAGGCAATCAAGCAGTCTTATCCCAATGCCATCGCAAAGGGCAACGCCATTGGAAAGTACTACAAGTGGGCAAAGTTCGAGTTCGGTGCCAAAGTCACCATTGATGCCAAGTTCAACATCAACAACAACTTCAATTACACTACTCAGCTGGTTCTCTTCTCCGATTATCTTGAGAATCCTCAGAATCTTCGTGTCAACTGGGACAACAGATTCGACTGGAAGGTTGCGAAGTATTTCTCATTTATGATTGTTACCAACCTGATTTACGATGACAAAATCTACATAGTTCAGGACAGCGACAAAGACGAGTTCCCTTCAGGTCGCAGGAGAGTCCAGTTCAAGGAGTCGATGTCCTTCGGATTCTCTTACACTTTTGCTTCCAAGAAGAAATAACAGCTTTATGCAGAGCAGGTTTGACAAAACGCTCGGATCTATGCTCCGCCCTGGTGAGAAGGTTCTTCTCGCCGTGAGCGGAGGGATAGACTCTATGTGTATGGCGAATCTATTTCTGCATTCTTCCTTGAAATTTCCGTTTGCTCTGGCTCATTGCAATTTCCATCTTCGCGCCGGGGAGAGTGATTCTGACGAGGCCCTCGTCCGGGACTGGGCAACTGCTGAAGGAGTGCCTTTTTTCAAGACAGATTTTGACACTCAGGCCTACGCCGCCGATCATTCCGTAAGCATTGAGATGGCGGCGAGGGATCTTCGTTACGCATGGTTCGAACGCATAGCCACTGACGAAGGTTTCGGGGCGGTTGCTGTCGCCCACAATGCTAATGACAATGCCGAGACCCTGATTCTAAACCTGTTGCGTGGTACCGGAGGAAAAGGTTTTTGTGGGATGAATGCGACTACCTCTCTTCCTGTCACCGGATCGAAGGTGTGCCTTGTCAGGCCGCTTCTCGACGTGCCTCGCTCGGAGATTGCGAAATACGTTCAGGAGCACCGCATTCCTTTCCATAATGACAGGACAAATGCGATGACCGAGTTCAAAAGGAACAAGATCCGTAATCTCGTGTTTCCGCTTTTCTCGGATGTTAATCCTGATTTCCTGAATGCGCTCGGACGTGACATGGATCATGCTGTCCAACTTGAAGGCATCGCCGACTCCTATTTTGAGTCCGCTAAGTCCTCTGTTTTGGGACGGAGTGATTCTGAAGTATGCGAACGTCTGAATGTCCAAGCCTTACGGTCGCTGCGCCATAAGGATTATTTCCTTTTCAGAGCTCTTGAGCCTTACGGTTTCGATGAGGGAACTCTCGATGCGTTGGTCCGTCTTCTTGACGAGGGGCCGACTTTGGGAGGAAGGACTTTCTTGTCTCCTGAATATAGGCTCGTAACCTCTTCGGAAGAGTTGCTTGTGCTTCGCAGGAATGGCGTTCAGCCGTCTCGATTCGGGATGAATATTGACGAATCAGAGGTCTGTATGACAGTCCACGGGATTGGGGATTACTGCTTTTCAGGTAAGAGAATCGCCGTGCGTCTTCAGCCTTTATCTCCGGGAGAGTCTTTGCGGATGCCTCCAGACAGGATTGCGCTTGACTCTTCAGAGGCCGGATTCCCTTTTCTTCTTCGCAAATGGATGCCGGGTGACTGGTTCGTACCTTTCGGAATGAAGGGCAAAAAGAAAGTCAGCGATTTGTTCACTGACTTGAAATTCAATGTACTGGACAAGGATTCCTCTCTTGTTCTTGTCTGCCCGTCTATGCCCGGCTATGTCACCGGCCGCATCGCAGCTTTTCTCGGCTACAAAGACGGCTCGCCGATGTTCAGAATTGACGACTGCCTTAAGGTCACCGCCATGTCAGAAACTATCGTCTCGTTGGCCGATCGGCTATTTTATTGACAGAAAGTCTATTATGGAGCCGGTGTCCTCTTTTGGGAATGAACGCTGTTCTCCGGAGTTCAGATTCTTTACGTTCACGCTGCCATTCTCCGTTTCCTCGCTTCCGTTGATTGATATGAATCTTATTCCTTTCTTCTCAGCATAGTCGAACTGCTTTTTGAGTTTGGTGGAGGAAGGATAGATTTCGCAGGCAATTCCTTTTTCCCTCAGTCCTCTCGCAATTGGCAGAGTGTGCCTCAGACTGTCCGGGTCCATATTCGCGAACAGCAGAGTTGTGGATGACGCGAGCCCTTCGGGGAATTTCCCGAGGCCTTTAAGAACATCGTAGATTCTGTCCGCTCCGAACGATATTCCCACGCCTGACATATCCGGAAGCCCGAATATCCCCGTCAGGTTGTCGTAACGCCCGCCGCCGCAGATGCTGCCTATAGGGAAGTCAAGCGCTTTCACTTCGAATATCGCCCCGGTGTAGTAGTTGAGCCCTCTGGCCAGCGACAAATCTATCTCGACGCTTTGGCTGATTCCAGCGGACTCTATGAATCCGAACAGCTCCTCAAGCTCGTCAACACCTTTGCCACCCGTCTCGGACACGATTCCGGATGCTGAGCCGCCGTTCATTAGATTTCTCATCGAAGCTATCTTCTCCGATGTGTCCCCCTGAAGTTTCAGTATGGATTCTATAACTGCTATTGCATTGTCGTTCAGACCTTTGTCCCTCATTTCGGCCTCCACGTTCTCCAGCCCTATTTTGTCCAGTTTGTCGATTGCCACCGTGATGTCCACAACCTTGTCAGGGAATCCGCAGATCTCAGCGAAACCGGTAAGGACTTTCCTGTTGTTGATTTTGATCAGCACGTTGACGCCAAGAAGCGAGAAGACCCTGTCCGCTATCTGCACCAATTCCAGTTCGTTGAGCTGGGATTTGCTCCCGATCACGTCCACGTCGCATTGACAGAATTCCCTATAACGTCCTTTCTGTGGCTTGTCGGCTCTCCAAACAGGCTGAATCTGGAATCTTTTGAAAGGAAACGAGATTTCGTTCTGGTGCATCACCACATATCTTGCAAAGGGGACCGTCAGGTCATATCTCAGGCCTTTTTCGCACACTTTGAGTGAAAGAGCTTTGCCGTCAAGACCTTCCTCGTTCTTGTAGTCCTCAGGGTTGATGCCGGAAAAGGCGTTGCCTGAATTCATAATTCTGAAAAGCAGTTTGTCGCCTTCGTCTCCGTATTTTCCGAGCAGAGTGGACAGATTTTCCATTGCCGGAGTCTCAATCTGAGAGTAGCCGTAAGTCTTGAATACGCTGCGTATTGTGTCGAATATATAGTTTCTTTCGGCCATTTCTTCCTGACCGAAATCCCTTGTCCCCTTTGGTATAGATGGTTTCCCTGACATATTATTGTTCTTTATATTGGTGCAAAGGTAGGAATTTTCAACAAGTTTGTATAATTTTGAAAGTTCAAATATTATTATTTATCAAATATTCTGTTTATGAAAGAATTCATTAAAATGACTCTGGCCGTGATGTGCGGTGTCTTTCTTATGGGCATATTGGGTTTTTTCCTTATGTTCGTTATGTTCGCCGGTATGGCAAGCGCCGTCAGTACTTCAGGTACGACCACTTTGCCGCGTCAGGGTGTGTTGAAAATCGATATGTCCAAGTTTGTGATAGGCGAGCAGACAAAACCGTCTGATGCGTTCTCTTCCATCCAGTCCGGCGTCTCGATTCCGACTGTCGGGATATGGGATGCCGTTCAGGCAGTCAACACAGCTGCCGGGGATCCCGGTGTACAGTATATTTATCTAAAGCCTGAAGGCGGCGTCCTCGGCGTCGGGGCCTTGCACGAGTTCAGACAGGCTTTGGACAATTTCAGAAAGAGCGGCAAGCCGATTGTCTCTTATGTGGAGCAGCCTACGACCGGGTCTTATTATCTCGCTTCCGTTGCAGACAAAGTCTATATGACCTCTCATTCGGGCGGCAACAGTATGATGTTGGGAGTAAGTTCTCAGTTGTTCTTCCTTAAGGATCTTCTGGACAAGATGGGCGTCAACGTCCAGCTTATCCGTCACGGAAAATACAAGTCCGCTGGAGAGATGTTCGTCAAGAGCGAGCCGAGTCCGGAGAATCTTGAGCAGAACGAAGTTCTTGTGAAGTCAATGTGGAACACCTATGCTCAGGAGATTGCGAAGAGCCGTTCTCTGACTCCTGAAAGGCTCAACGAGATAGTTGATAATCTTGAGCTTGGCGAGCCTGCTGATTTCCTCAGGGATTCTTTGGCCGACAGTCTTGTCACGGCTGAGGGCCTTCAGGTCAAGCTTTCGGCTTTGGCTAACGTGGAGAAGTTCGATGACGTGAAGATGATCGCTTTTGCCGATTATGTCACTGCCAAGACTCCGCTTCCTTCCGTAAAAGGCAGCAAAATAGCGGTCGTGTACGCATCCGGCAATATTGTAGATGAAGAGGACAACAAGAATATATCCGGAGACAGGTTTTCTTCCATTCTTGCTAAAGTGAGGGCTGATTCGACTGTCAAGGCGGTCGTTCTCAGGGTGAATTCCCCTGGCGGCAGCGTTATGGCTTCCTCCAAAATCAAGACGGAGGTGGATCTTCTCAGGGCTGTGAAGCCTGTTGTCGCTTCTTATGGCGATTATGCGGCTTCCGGCGGCTATTGGATTTCCAATTCTTGCGATTACATCTATTCTGACCCTACGACTTTGACAGGTTCTATCGGAGTGTTTGGAATGGTGCCTGATTTCAGCAAGACGGCCAAGAATGTGCTAAAGGTCAACTGTGTTTCGGTCAATTCCAACAAACACGGTGATATGTACACTCTGATGCGTCCTTTCGATGCGGATGAGTATGCCTATATGCAGAAGTCCATCGAGGACATTTACACTCAGTTTGTCTCCGCCGTCTCAGAAGGCAGGGATTTGAAGCCTGAGTTCGTGGATTCAGTCGCCCAAGGGCGCGTGTGGACAGGTGCGGACGCATTGAAGATAGGTTTGGTGGACGGAATTGGTTCTTTGGAGGATGCGATTCATTATGCGGCTCGTATGGCTTCCTCGACAGGCGAGGATGATCTTTCGGCTTGGAACATCGTTTCTTATCCGAAACCTCGCACCACTATGGAGGAGTTGATGGAGATGTTCGGGATGAGCACTACCGATGCGGTGGCTGCCATCCTCAATCGTCCGACTCCTTCCGACTATTTCAATGGCACGCCTTTGGAGGCTTTGGCAAGGTCCTTTGCCGACTGGAATCCGGAGAAGTCCTCGCGCGTCTTCGCCCGAATGCCTTACGAGATTGTCGTAAAGTAAGCATCGTATGATGCTACTACGATGACTCTGGATGTTGTTCCGGTGTTCAGCCCGCGAGACGTCAGTCGGAATGCGATGCATTGCCGACAGTATTAGGGATTATTACTGTATGGATTGCGGATAATCAATTTATAATTCAAAAAACTTTGTTTTTATTAAAAAAAGTCTTACATTTGTAGTCACATATCGCGGGGTAGAGCAGTTGGTAGCTCGTCGGGCTCATAACCCGGAGGCCGGAGGTTCGAGTCCTTCCCCCGCTACTAAAATCCTCTAAGTCATTGACTTAGAGGATTATTTGTTTTATCTATGCCCCACAGAATTGTGGCTGACCCGTTTTCTGCTCCTCTTTTGGTGGCTTTGGCGCAAAATGAATGTTTTTTTGCAAAGCAATCTAATATAATTATATTTACATTCATTGAATCCGATCTGATATGAACAAATTTTACTTTATTCTTCCTTTGGGTGCGGCGTTCGTTTCGTGCGCCAACAACAATCCCGTTTCCCGATCAATAGAGGGCCGTCGCCCGAATGTGCTTCTAATTTTGTCCGATGACGTTGGCTATGGCGATCTCGGATGCTACGGCACATCCTCTGTCAATACTCCTAATGTGGACAAATTGGCATCCGAAGGTTTGATGTTCACCAATGCGCACAGCACTTCCGCGACCAGTACACCCTCACGTTATTCGATGCTCACCGGCGAATACGCTTGGAGGAGAGATGGAACAGGAATAGCGGCCGGCAACGCTGCGATGATCATCAAGCCTGAAAGGTACACAATCGCGGATATGTTCAAATCAGCCGGCTATGCTACTGCTGTAGTGGGGAAATGGCATCTGGGTCTTGGCGACAAGACGGGAGAACAGGATTGGAACGGCACTGTAAGTCCGAATCCATCGGATCTGGGTTTCGATTATTCTTACATAATGGCAGCCACGGCTGATCGCACCCCTTGTATGTTTATGGAGAATGGAAAAGGTGTGGGGCTGGATCCCTCAGATCCGGTCTATGTCAGTTATACGGAGAATTTTAAGGGAGAGCCGACCGGAAAGGACAATCCAGAACTCCTTAGAATGGTCCCTTCCCACGGTCACGATCAGTCGATTGTCAACGGAATCTCAAGAATCGGTTATATGAAAGGAGGGCAGAAAGCTCGTTGGAGAGATGAGGACATTGCGGACAGCATTGTGGCGCACGGGTGCCGTTTCATTGAGAAACAAAAAGAGATAGACCAGCCGTTTTTCCTCTATCTTGCGACAAATGACATTCACGTTCCTCGTGTGCCTAACGAGAGATTTGTCGGAAAAAGCGGCCTTGGCGCACGTGGGGATGCGATTCTATCTTTGGATTGGAGTGTGGGTCAGATTATGTCCACGCTTAATCGCCTTGGTCTGGATGAGAACACTATGGTGATCCTATCCAGCGACAACGGTGCGGTGATTGATGACGGTTATCAGGACAGGGCAGTGGAACTGCTTGGAGATCACAGGGCTATGGGAATATTCAGAGGCGGAAAGTACAGTATATTCGAGGGCGGCACGAGAATCCCTTGCATTGTCCGTTGGAAGGGAATCGTTCAGCCTTCCGTTTCCGAGGTCAACCTCAGTCAGATTGACTGGTTTGCATCGCTCGCTGCTATGGTCGGCATCGATATTCCTGAAGGGGCTGCGCCGGACAGCAGAAACTACTTGGAGGCTATGCTGAATCCTAAAGCCAAATGCCGGGAATATATTGTCGAGCAGAATCTACAGAATAATCTCGGTATAAGCGACGGAGTCTGGAAATATATCCCCGCTGCCGAAGGTCCTGCTATGAATTTGCAGACTGACACGGAACTGGGTAATGACCCTGGCGAAGATCAGCTTTATGATATGGTCACTGATCCGCAGGAAAAGCATAACGTCGCATCGTCCCATCCAGATATTGTCAGCCGCCTCAGTGCGGAGCTTATGTCGATTATCGCAAAATCCAATTAAACAGCCACCCGCTCAGAATAATAAACAGAGTAACCACTCCGAAGAAAATGCCGATAAATTTCCAAGTCATTACCTTTTTCAGCAGCATTGCTTCCGGAAATGACAGGCCTATTACGGCCATCATAAATGCGATTGCTGTGCCGAGGGCAATGCCTTTTTGTACAAAGACCTCTATGACAGGTACTATTCCTGCTGCGTTGGCATAGACAGGAACTGCGATAATGACAGCGAGAGGAACGCTGTACCATTTGTCAGAAGATAGAATTGTCTGAAAAAAGCCGTCGGGAACAAATCCGTGCATCGCAGCGCCTAATCCGATGCCAATCAGAACATAGACTAACACTCCTCGCACAATTCCCCAGGATTCTTTGATAATTGTGGGTAATCGTTTCAGAAATGGTATTCTCTCGGCTTCCCATTTAGTGTTTTCGCTTATGCTGTTTTTCTGAATTTCCAGAACCCAGGGAGTGAGATAGCGTTCAAGATGAAAGCGCTCAAGCACCATTCCTCC
>JBAYFJ010000007.1:0-35861 GCA_041667245.1 Bacteroidales bacterium
CATCAAAAATCTACTTGCTAAACTTGAGGTGGCATTATTCGTCGCTCCCATTTTGGCCGCCAGGAAAGTGAGCGAGCATTGTGAGCCGCCGTTGTCGCTGTCAAGCGACCGCTGAGGGATGTCAGTGCATGCCTTAGGGCAGCAGGCTATGGGTAGATAAAGTTGTGGTTCCGCTGAGTGTCCGTGGCCGCCCGTGGCCTCGTGAACGGGAGGGACCCACCGCCTCGGTGGGAGGGATAAGCCCGAAGGGCGAAGACAGCGAAGCGCACAACAACTTTATCCCGCGGGGAATTGACAACAGATTCGAGATCGCAAGACGTCGCAAGCAATGACCTGATTGCGGACAATCATATAAATTATCAAAATTTGAGAAGAAAATCTCAAAAAAAATTTGCGGATTAAAAATAAGGTCGTATATTTGCATTCCCGTTTGACAAGAACCACTTACGGGCTTGATTGGGAGCATAGCTCAGCTGGTTTAGAGCGTCTGCCCTACAAGCAGAGGGTCGGGGGTCCGAATCCCTCTGCTCCCACCAAAAAAAACGCTGTTGCAATTAATTGCAACAGCGTTTTTCGTTATATCACCTACAAGCACCTGAGCCAGAACTTTGGATCAAGTCCAAAACTTTGGCTCAGGACAAAAATTCTGAGGTTCCACTGGAGCGTGGGGTACAACACATTGTGAATTAGTTAATTGCACAATAATCGGGTACCAAAAATAACACCCAATCATCGTATAATGAATTGTGGCACAGCTACTTAAATCCCACGCTATGACGCCGTGACCGGCTTACTTAACCACATCAACGTGACCTGCGAAGGGGCCGTTGGCACGGTAATGCGGAGCGTAAAGAGATTCGATGGTGACGACGGGGGCTATGAAAATGCCTTTCTGCGTGGCGAAGAATTCTTCCGTGACTGAAGTGGTCTCTTCAGGATAGGAGTCGAAATAGTACTCGGTGGCGGAGGTCTTCATGTTTCTGTAGCCTTGAGGTGAGAATGTGTAGAATCCGTTGATTCTCAGAGGGCTGAGCCACCAGCCGTAATGGCCGGAAAGCTGGTCTGCCGGGCGGAATGCGGCTTCACGCGGAGCGGTTAGCTTGACGAAACTTCTGTTCTCGTCATTGTGGATTTTGTACTCTGCGCAGATCTTGTCGCCCACGTTGAGTGGCGCACCCTCTTTCAAAGGAGCTCTGGATATTTTTTTGGTGACAGGGTCCGTGACCTCGCGATAGAAATTCCTTTTGATTGTGAAACCGTTACCTGAGGGCTTGATGTCCACTACAGGTGCGGTGAAAGTCTTGCTTAGCGCTATTACCTTTGTGTCAAGGAGTTCCGAGGATCCCGCCAATATGGAATTGATGGCGTCCACGAAAGCCGGCTCGGTGTCCCAACGCTGAGTTTCTTTCTGAAGCATCAGCCAGAGGCGGATACCATCGGCGATTTTCAGAGCTTCAGAGGCAGAGACCGAGGATGGGCTTGATCCAGAAGATGAGCTACTGCCCGAGTAGGAAGCCCGTCCGAAAGATGATGCGTATGAACTCATAAGATCACATATCAACGAATGGGCGTAGGCCTCGCTTTCCAACAAGCCTCTGAATGGCATCACAGCGTTTGGATAATAGCATCCTCCATTCTTGTGCTCGACCGCATATTCCATAAGAGACTTCACGTCAGATTCCAAAGACTTGAACAAACGATTGGCAGTCAGCAGCCTCACGCCCCAAGCCTTGGCAAGTTCCACTCCTTCAGAAGATCCGGCAAGACGACTTAGAGACAATGTGCGGCGAGCCTTAGCGAGCACATATCCGTTAAGTCCGCGCTCCTCTCCCGGGACAAGATACGACTTGGCGAATTTCTTGAACTCAGCCCACTCCTTCTCAGATTGTTTGGAATTGGCCGGTGAAGTGATTCTCATCGGGACTTCAGGAAACATAGAACGGACATAGATATATTGCTCATCGGAAATGGAACCGCACCAGTACGGCATACCGTTTCCTGAGAATTTTGAATTGTCCAGATAGCGCACGGAAGAGGCGACATCGTCAAGAGCCACAAGTCCGGCGGCCTTCATTTTTGCGAATCTTTCCAGTAGGACCGAGGTGATGACAGGAGACGAATTCATCCCCTCAAACCAACCGTAGCCTCCGTCCACATTCTTGCATGCAATAATGGACTCCCACAATTTTTCATCGGAAATGTGAGCCGCAGCTGCCGGAGCGCCGAGGGCCGACGCCACCTTCCTTATGTAATAGGCCTCGCTTAGGCTGAGCACATCTTTCCCCTCAGGCTCCACCTTCGACGGAATGGCGGCCCTTACCATATCAATAACGGATGTTTCCTTGAGAATGGCATCGGATCCCGTAACATTGACAAACGCCTCGCGCAATGTCGCAATCAAAGAATCCCTGTCCATACCGTGAAGCAGGACAGCCGAATGAGCCTCGCTAAGAGTCTGACCGGCAGGAAGAAGAGGCACACTCACAAAGATGCCGTCGGAGAAAGAAAGCCCGTCTGCGTGAGCCTCGAAAAGCACCTTGAAACCAAGATCCGTCACCGAACCGTCAAAAGTCGAAGGCACAGGCACTTCGAAAGAGGCGGAAGAAGTCCCTAAAGCAGGCACACTGACTTCCAAAGACTGTGACGAGACAGGACTGGAATTCTTGTAATCCTTTGTGTCGTAGACACACAGCGTCAATTTTCCCGAAACGGAGGAAGATGAATTGTTCGACAACATAGCCGCAAGCGAGTATTTGTCCCCGGCATAAAGATAACCCGGCTCGGTCACAGACACCTTGACAGGAATCGTCACCATCATCTCCTTTCTCAAAACCGCATTCTTCATAGCCTTGTCGTGAGCGAACAATGACACTATGTAAGTTGAAAGCTTGTCAGAAGTCTTGAATGAAAGATTGATGTTACCGTCAGAATCTGAATGAAGGAACGGCTGGAACGTCAATGAATTGGAAAAATTCTCACGAACAGGCACCGGAGAAGAAGACTCGCTACCGGCAATTCCTTCCGGGGCGGAATCGGCTTTTTCCATCATAGCATCATCCTCAAGCACGACTGCGTTCATCATTGCCATTCTCGGTCTGTCCCCATAAAGCCTGCCGCGAAAAGAAATCGTCTCCTCATTGCGCCCCTTGGTACCCGGAGAAGCGTCAATTGAGACCTCCGTCGAACCGAAAGACCAGAGACTAACCTTATCCCAGACATTTCCTCTGATTGTCTCCGTGCTCTTGTCGAAAACGGCGGCCAGACACTCCACTCCCGGCAATGTCTTTAGAGAAATTGAACATTCGGAAGAAGGAACAGCCTTGTCAGTAAACGAAGTAAAAGACAGAGGCAGAGAGAGTTCGGGACTCTCGCACTCGAACGAATGCGAAAAAGATTTGTAAGAAGAATCCTTGAAATAGAATATCTGGAAAGACAGAAGATTGGGATAACTATCTTTGAAAGGATATGACAGAGTCACGAGCGAGCCATCCTCCCCGCGCTTTCCTTCAAGATGCACTTTGTCCGCCAGCAGAAGCTTTCCTTGCTTTCCAAAAATCCCTACCACGGCCCACACAGGTCCATCAGCCGAGCCCATCATAACCTTAATTTCCTTACCGTGAGACGCTTCCGGAGTTAAAACCTTGAAAAGATTCTTGACAGGAGCGTCAAGAGCCTTGTCGGTATTTCTCACTACGAGGAGTCTTTGAACTATAGTGTCGCTCACTTCCATTCCTGCCCCACCTTTGAAAGAAGCAATGGCCGTGAGAGTGTACTGCCCGGATTTCCAAGAAGAAATATCAAACTTTTTGTCGCCCCCGGGCTCAGTTTCGCCGGAGAGAATCTTGTCCCCGGTCTCCCCTGTAAATTCGTAACGAACCGGAATGCCGACCGTCTCGTTGTCATAATTCAGAGTCTTGAACTCATAAACCAATGAATCCCCGTCAACGATTTCGGCTGAACAATCAACATAAGACCGATTTGAGCGCTTGACAGAAAGTTCCGCACTGCCTTGAGCGTGGTTTTTCAACTCCGCCTCAACTGTCAAACTCTTGCTCACTACGACAGAAGTCGAGTATGAGTGTGTCTCACCTGTCCCGTCAGTGAGCGTCACAACTATCAAATAATTCTTGTAAGAATTCTCAGCCGATGATTTGAAACCGATATGGAATGAGCCGTCAGAAGCGGGAGTTATGGCCCCGGAAGAGATCTCCTCGTTAAAACTCCTCACGATGTAATTCAACTTAGTCCCTGCGAGACTGTGTCCTGAATAGCTTGTTACGCTGCCTTTTACAACGACAGCATCTCCCGGAAGCCACAAAGTGTCAGAAGGAAAGAAATCAACATCAAAAGTAGGGAGCACAAACTCGTCCACTGTTATGGGATGAGACTCCTGACCGCCTGTAAAACTTGTCTCGATAAAGAAAGTGCCGTTCTTCTGATCCTTCGGAAGAACAAACTCTCCGGCCACCGATCCGAACTCGTTAGTGGTAAGCTTGGAGGTCTCAAGGACCTTATTCTCAGCGTTGCAAAGTGTGACCGTCACCTTTGACCCTGCGCCGAACACCTTGATAGACTTGGACTTGTCACCATAATAGAGAATAGCTTTGTAACTTACCGTATCGCCCGGCCTGTAGGCTCCCCTGTCGGTGAGAATCTCACAATAATGATCAGATTTGGCCAAATGTTCCTCGGAGACATACCCAAATGAGGAAAGGTAGATCGTCCTGCTTTTACGCATCAGCCCGTCGGAACCAGGGCAAGAACAGTAGATCTGATAGCCGGAATTGTCTTTGGTAATCAAATCAGAGAAAGATGCAGGCAAAGGAGTGAAGCCGTCAAAAGCGAAATTTTCGGCCTCAGCAACCGTCTTACCGTTCTTCGTCAGGGTCAGGGAGGCTTTCCGAATAGGTTTGCCAGTGTTGTAGTCAGCGACATACACAGTCTTCTTTCCCAGTTCCTCTCTCTTCGCAAGAGAAATAGTGTACTGCTCATAGACATCAAAACCATTGCAGGCACCTGATTTCACATTCACATAGTAACGTCCGTCATTGAGTTTCGGCAGCACGTACCTCACAGTGTCATTGACATAGAAACTGTTGCGTTCGTCCACTATGGCGGTCTCAAGCAAAGGCTTCTTTTGTCCGTCAAGGACCAGAGAAAGTGAGGCCCTCTTGATATTTTTCAAGACAACTTTCACCGTGTCTTTCAGCACGAACACATTCAAATCTTTGACATTCAATGTGTTCACTATGTTATAGACAGTTGTGCACCCAGCCGCTATCTCGCTTTCAGAGCCTCTGAAAGAATCCCTGAATTTCTCAAATGCCTTACATTCGGAATCGAATTCCTGATATCCTGACGATGAGGTCTTGGCCTTTGAAAGAGAGTCGAATTTCATTGAAAGCAAATCCCCGGCAGGATACACTCCCACAGCGTTGCCGGAATAGCGTTTTGCAAGTTCAGTCATTGCCGCTTTACGCTGCTTGTCGGATAGGTCGGCGTTGGAGGTGATATAATAGTCAAGATACGCCGCATTGGGATACTGTCCCGACACCAAGGATTTCAGCAATGAGGCTGTCTCGCCTTTCTCAATCTTGCGGGACGGCTGAGCTGACAGCAGTTCCCACAAAGCAAACTCGTAATCATTTGCATAATAGTCTTTTAGCTTGCTGCCCATCTGACTGCCGATTGATCCGAGTGCAAAGAAAGGCTTGTCGCAACCATTCGAAAGAGCAGTTTTATGAGTCTTTACAAAAGTCAACAAAGTGTCTGGATTCTCTGATTTGTCGAATCTTTTCCAGACGAAAGTCACAAGCGGATTGTCGAATTTTGCGATCTCCTTCCCGAAATTCCCGAAGAGAGAATCCTTTTGCTTCCAATTCCGGAGACCGGATGATTCGACATATTTTCTGCCTGCGTCATAAAAGTCCCAAGCGAGCGACCTTTTGACTGCCTCTGTCTTGATTTGGGAGAGAATCTCCGTCATTTTCTTAGGTCTGTCAGCCTTTTGGGCGGCATAATAGTCGTTCCACATAGACACGAGAGAGTGTCCGTAATCATCCACGTCCCCGGCGGATGGCTTAGGAGCATTAAACAGATTAAAAGATGATGCCATAAGCGCGAATGCCGAAATCACGGCGATTATTGTTATTGTTAAAGACTTTTTCATAATGCGAATGTTCTATGTATAATAAACACCGAAAGTCCCGTTTACTTGCTTTTTTTTAAGCAAAGAAGCGCGTCAGCCACCACAAAAGTGCTGCCTCCGATGTAAAGCAGCGGTCTCAAACCTAACCTCTTTTTTGAGGCAATCAGCTTTTTCGCCGTCTGCACAGCCTCTAACAGCGACTCCGTCACATATAGCGCCGGTGTGCTAAGACTGTTTCTTTCGCAATATAAGCGAAATTTTCCGGATATGGTCATAGAATCCATCGCCCTTGGCGTTGAGGGAGTGGTGAGAATGTAGACGGCTTCAAGAGGCATCAACGGAAGTATATCGTCAAGATTCTTGTCCGCCATAACCCCGTAAATAATTATCAACGAATCATATATCCTTTTGTCAAGATACTCCTTCAACTGAGCGAAATTGAATTTGAGCGCTGCGGCGTTATGCCCTATGTCACAAATAATGTCCGGGTTGTGCGAAAGCAGTTCCCACCTTGCGCGGAAGCCCATCCTGTCTGAAGTGTGCTCAAGTCCTTCTTCAACGCTATTGTCGGTGACCGAGGAGTAAAATGGCAATGATTTCAGCACTGAGACCGCAGCGAGAGCGGTCTTGAGATTCTTTTCCTGATACTCCCCTCTCAAATCCATATTGGCAAGGACTATCGAATACAGCGGGCTTACTTCATTCTCTTCCGCATATACCTTCAGTGGCTTAGGTGCCTCTCCCTTATTCACCTTTTCATAGACGGAATCGAAGACAGGTTTTGTCTCGTCATCGCTCTGACCCAGCACAACAGGGACGCCTCGTTTGAATATTCCCGCTTTTTCAGCCGCTATCTTTGCCCTTGTGTCCCCCAGAAGCGCGCAGTGGTCCAGGCCGATTGACGTGACTATGCTCAGATCAGGAGCAATGATGTTGGTACTGTCCAGTCTCCCTCCCAGACCAACTTCTATGACAGCGACATCAACTTTTTCCTCGGCGAACCACTCGAATGCCATCGCAGTCGTGATCTCAAAAAAAGACAGATGCAAATCCTCGAAAGTCTTGTCCCAACGGGTTAGAAAATCGTAGACGAATTGTTCGGGGACAAGACGCGCTTTACTGATAGGGCCATCATCGATTCTCATCCTCTCTCTGAAATCCAGAATGTGCGGAGAGGTGTAAAGTCCTGTCTTAAGTCCCGATTCTGAGAGGATTGAAGCGATCATATTGCAGACTGAGCCTTTTCCGTTGGTGCCCGCCACGTGAATCGTGCGAAGTCTTCCGGAAGGAGAGCCGAGCATCTCATCGAACCGCCTCATACTATCGAGACCAGGCTTGTAGGAGTTTTTGCCGAAACCGGAGTTCTGCACTGAAGGGAATCTCGTGAATATTCCTGACACCACTTTCTTATAGTCTTCATTGAAGCTCATCTTGTCAAATTGTTTTGATTAGAAAGCAAAAATACTTATTTTTACAGAGGTATTCAAACTATAACGGCACACTTTTGCGCCGTGACTATAACAAGAATATGAAGGAAAATACTTCAGCTTTACTATCAAGTTACATTATTGACGGATCCTTCAAGGCTCCATCTCCTGCTATGATGCTTGCCAGATGCCTTAGCCCGGAATTGCGACAAAGCGCAGAGATAATAGACGACGGTCCTGAATTTTCGCCGGTAGCGGACGAGACGGTGGACTCGCCTATAGGCAGCAAGTCTTTCACCTCCAATGACATATTCCCATGTCTGGAAGAAGTCAGGAGGCTTTACAGAAAAGACAGATTGTTCCCTACGGCGTTTCCTGAGCAGTTCACCAGATTGACCATAGCAAAGGCCATCATTGACTCGATCTGGAAAACAGGCCACTTCAAAATGGGCGACCTGGCAATCAGATGCGGCTGGCAGTGGGACGAGACGCCTATCGGGAATATGACCGCTTTCTATAATTCCGCCTCCACAGTTTCGGAATATGTGGATGATCTTTGCCTCTGCCTTGAGTCTTACTCCTATGAGAGCAGCAAGAGAAACTGTTTCTTCCGCGCCGATGCGCTTATCGGCCCTAAAGACAGCGATGAGAGTGAGAACGAGTTGTTCGCCGACTCACCCTTCAAGAGTGAGAATCCCATTATGAGTCCCTCAAGGAAGTGCCCTTCCAAACTTGTCAGGGACGACGGGACTTCATGGCTCATATACATTCCTTTCGCATCCGCGGAGTACAGACTCGGAGGCTCGCTTATTGAGCAGGCCAAGGGGCCTACAGGGGACACCGCTCCAGACATCTCATTCGGAGACTATCTGATGGACTGCTTCGAGGTGGTCAGAGAACTGGTGGAGGACGGAGTGGTAATTGCCGGAAGCACAGTAGGATATGGCGGTCTACTCACAGCCTTGTCGCAGATGTGCGAGGATTCCGCGGACATAAGCGCCAATCTTGGTGACGTGACCAAGTCCATCGGCACCAAAGACATATTCAGCGTGCTTTTCTCAGAGGTGCCGGGCGTGCTGATTCAAATCAAGGACATTGACTACGACTACATTGACGCCGAGCTTCTGCTTCAGGAGGTGGCGTACTTCCCGCTCGGACATCCTCGGAAGGGGAAGGGCAAAATCTCGCTGGCTGACATTGAGGAAGGCGGGATAAGCAGCATTCTTCAGTCTCTGATCAACGGACAGAGTTCGGAAGGAGAGGATTGAGAGACGTTTTTAACCACAAATAATTATGACAAAATTCGCTAACATTCCCTCTAAAGAGGGCCCGGGCAAGAAGCCGAAGATTTTCGTTCTTGACACTAATATCATTCTGCACGATTACAAGGCGATACGCAAATTTCAGGATAACGATCTCGTTATCCCTATTGCCGTCATAGAGGAGCTGGACAAATTCAAGAAGGGTAACGATGCGCTGAATTTCAACGCTCGCGGCTTTATGCGCGACATCAACAATCTGACCGAGGGCAAGATGTTCGGCAAAGCCGGAGTTCCGATTGGAAAAGGATTGGGGTACATCAAGATTGAGCCTAATCACCCTTTTCCTCCCGCGCTTAAGGATATGTTCATTGACGATATTCAGGATCACAGGATTCTCGCCACGGCAATCTGGGTGAGGGACAACAATCCGGGGCGTTTCGTGGCTCTGGTCACCAAGGACATCAATCTCAGGCTGAAGGCAAAGGCGGCAGGGATGGAGGCTGAGGATTATCTGACCGACAGAATCGAGGAGGACAAGATTGAATTCGCGGAAAGAGAGGTTCAGATCATCAACGATCTTCCTTCAGAGACACTTCAACAGCTTGCCTACGGACAGAACACTTCCATTGACTGGAAGGCCATCGGGCCTAAGGAACCTAAACCCAATCAGTTGTACAAGTTCAGATGGGACAGGCAGGAGGGCTCTCCGGTCGTGTGCGCGCGTTACGACACTGACGCCAACAGGATAGTACTTGTCAAGGACAGGCACGCTTACGGGATTTCGCCTCGCAACGAAGAGCAGAAATTCGCTCTCGATGCCTGCCTGAATCCGAAGATCCAGCTTGTGTCTCTCACGGGAGGGGCAGGCACCGGCAAGACGCTGATCGCTCTCGCATCTGCATTGGAGCAGGAAAAGGACTATGATCAGATCATCCTCACGAGACCTACCGTGGTTCTCGGCAATCAGGACATCGGATTTCTGCCGGGGGACCAGAACAGCAAGATGGGGCCTTTCCTTCAGCCGCTTATGGACAACCTGAATGTCATCAAGCATTGTTTCCGCCCAACAAGCAAGGAGGCTATGAAGATTGAGGGGCTTCTCAAGGATGAGAAACTTCTGATTACGCCTCTGGCTTACATCAGGGGCAGAAGTCTCGGAAAGGTGTTCTTCATCATAGATGAGGCGCAGAATCTTACCCCTCACGAGATCAAGACCATCATCACCAGGGCCGGCGAGGGCACGAAGATGGTGTTCAACGGTGACATCTTCCAGATTGACCAGCCTTACTTGGACCAGTGGTCCAACGGTCTGTCCCATCTGGACGAGAAAATGGACGGCCAGCGTCTTTTCGAACACATCTTCCTTCGCAAGGGCGAAAGGAGCGAACTTTCTGACATCGCCGCAAAACTACTGTAGATTCTTTAGAATTTCATTTTTCTATCCTTTGTCAATACCCTGACGGAATCGCATTCTTCTTGACTGAAAGGCGTTCCGTCGGGGTTGAATATGTCGTGGAACCACACCTTAGGTTCCGGGTCAGCGGGCTTGTGTCCCCATGGAAGATAGAAATTGCATTTGCCCCTAACCAATCCCCAACTTATGGCTCCAACGTTCTCTTTTTTAAGAATCGGCATTATCTCCTCGAAAGTTGAATTAGGTCTGCCCATATATTCCTCACAGACAAGCGGACGGTCGAATCGTCTTAGCATTTTGATAAATGTGCGCATTTCCTCAGGACCATAGTAGCAATGAAAAGTAATTATATCGGAATGAGTACAAATAAAAGCGACAACATCGAGGATTGTTTTTTCAGGCTTGTATCCGGGTCTTATCCATATTGAGGCTGAGACGGGCTGCGATAGTTTAACTTCTCTTGCCCATTTGAACACTTCCCTGAGGAGTGGCATACTCTCGCAGCCCAGACGAAGATTCTCCGGTTCGTTGTAGAGACACCAATAAAGAATGCGACTGTCATTTTTGTAAGTTCTCAATATGTCCTGAACATACTTTTTCAAATCAGGCCATCTGTCCGGATTATTGACAGCCTCCGTTCCCGGGCTCTGAATCCACTGGGATCCATGGACTCCGGGGCGTGGAGCTGGCTGTGGGCCTATCTTCGGAGCATTGTACCAGCCGCCGTTAGTAAAGAAAGTGATTATCACCCTCATCTTGTGTAATTTGGCAATGTCAAGCACCTGATTGATTTTGAATTTGAATCCTACTTTGTCGGCCTGCCATAAAATCTCGTGAAGGTAAATTCTAATTGTGTTGAATCCGAGACTTTGAGCTAAGCCCAATTCCTTGTCGATGGTATTTAGATCGAAAGTCTCATCCTGCCACATTTCCAACTGATTAATAGCATATGACGGGACGAAGTTGCAACCTACCGGCCACTCCTGATTTCTGTACCACTCATCTGCTTTGGCCGGAGGCCAAGGCAGAGAGTCACTTTTTGCAAAAGCTGAAGCGCAACAGATGAAAAATATGGGCAAGATGATTAATTTCTTTTTCATATAAAGCATTATTTAGTGTAAAAATGATATTCTGTTTTTGAATGGTATTTTTCCCCCGGCCTCAAGACTGCCGATGGGAACTCCGGATGGTTTGGAGTGTCCGGAAAATGAATGGTTTCGATGACTGCGCCGCCATTCTTCGTAAGAGGGCCGTATTTGCCAATGATTTCAGGTCCGAGAGACTTACCGGTGTAGATAAGCAATCCGGGTTCCGTGGTAAGGACTCTCACTCCCCTTCCTGACACAGGTTCGTAAAGGTCAGCTGCTTCTTTAAGTTTGGCTCCGGCTTTTCTTAAAACCCAGCAGACGGAAAAGCCTCCCATAGTCTCAATTTGTTCATTTGGAATATCTAAGGCATAATCGATTCTATGCTGCTCTCTCATATCGAATGGCGTCCCTGTAACAGAATCAGGAGCACGTTTCGCCACAAATCTTTCATTATTGGTCAGATACGTTTCAGCATTGACTTTCAACATATTGTCCATAACAGTCCCACCTGCTGAACCTTTCAGATTATAATAAGTGTGATTGGAGAGACAGACTATTGTAGGTTTGTCGGTTTCGGCTCCGTATTCTATTCTCAACACATTCTTCTTATCAAGGGAATATGTTACGGAACACTTCAGATTGCCCGGATAGCCTTCCTCTCCGTCAGGACTTAGCCTTTCAAACCTCACCCCTACTCTGTCCTTATCAGTGAAAGTAACGCCTCTCCACATCTTTCTGTCAAATCCCTTGCTTCCTCCATGCAGATGCCCCGGAACACCGTTGAAATCCTCATTGGAATCCAGAAGGATTTCTTCCCCGTCCAGACAGAAAGAGGCATTTCCTATCCTGTTGGCATAGCGCCCAAGCAATGCCCCGAAGAATCTTTCTTTGCCTCCCTCGATATCGCTGAGATCAGCGTACCCTACGACCACATCGTCCTTCTTCCCGTTTCGGTCAGGCATTTCCATTCTATACACCCTGCAGCCGTAGTCAAGAATCTCCACAGAGGCTCCGGTCTCTCCGGTCAACCTGTACATCGTCACCTCCTCTCCTGTGGAAAGTTTTCCAAAAGGGAGGGAGACGGCTTCATGCTTGTGATTAGAAACACAAGCGCAAAGCAGCGCTCCGAAGAACAGAAGTTTACTTGTTGCAGACATAGTAGTTTGCCCAAGGGTTATCGTTTCTCTGCTGAAGAGATTTGTTGAAAAATTTCTTTGCCTTTGCATTGCGTCCGAGTAGCTTGTAGCCCATGGCAGATGTGAAATAGGCTCTGGCATTGACATCCTTCGGATACTCTCCATAGTCGAAACTCTCGAAGAATCTTTCCACATAATCAGTTTTCTCTCCTTTGCCTTTGTCTATGAGCATCTTGGCAACTGAACGGACAGACACGTCTTCACCGAGTTTCTTCATCGCAAGAGCTTTCTCGTAATTAAAATCCGAATCTTTCACCTCGTTGTCGGCCGCTTTCTTGAAATACTCTGCCGCTTTGGCCTTGTTGCCTGCTTTCTCATAAGCCAGGCCCGTGAGATAGTAGATCTGAGAATTCCTTGCATAGTATTCCAATCTCGGATAGAAATGCATAGCAGGATACTCGTCAGCCATCAGGAAGTACTTGATTGAAGCTTCCGCACTCTTGGTGTCCATAGTTTGGAGACCGGCGAACAGACATGCATCTACATAAATGTCGTGCAGATCTTCAATATGTTCCCTGCGGCAGAAGAAATTGTTCAGCAGCAGATCAAGAGCCTTGTCGTTCTCCTTGTTAAGAATGAGCTGGCGGATCGCCCTCGTCATTGAATCATAGCGAAGCGCTGCTCTGTCCTGATGTGACACAAGAGATTTGTAGCGCTTCTCCAACGGAGCATTGACGAACTCGTAGCACTCGTCAAGTTCAGTAAGATACAGTCCTGAGTTCGATTGGTCGCAGGCAATGGCTTTTTCATAATACTCTATGGCCTTGTCATAGTCATTCTTGAAGAATCTGCAGGCCCATCCCATATTTCTCAGAGCCGGAGCCGATTCAGGATTGATCTTCAAAGCCTTCTCCCAAGCTTCCATCGCTTTCTCAGGCTGCTTGTCGAAAAGCAGATTGCCGAGATACAGATAGGTCACCTCGCTTTCAGGGATATATTCAATCGCCTTCCCGTACACGGGAATGGTCTCAAGCCTGAAAGGGAACACATAGTCGGAACTCAAGGACACCGCTTCGGAGAAATATCTCTTCGCCCCGGCCCTATCTTTCATGGCGTCGGCTATGTAGCCGAGATAGTATTTCACAGTCGGATATGGCCTGATCGCATCTTCCGCTTTCAGGACATCGGACGCTTCACCGACAAAACCGTTGTTAATGTATGACAAAGCCAACTCAATGTAAGACTCAGGCTCATCTCTTAACAGTTTCGACAGTTCCGATGGAGATTTCTTGCCGAGAATCACCATTTCATTGTTAGCGTAGAAATTGATCGGGTTAGCATTAAGGACTTCCTCGAGCAGCTTCACGGCCGCTTCTTTCTTACCACCTTTCCGCAACAATGTTGCATAGAGGTTCTTCGCATCGAAATTCATTCCGTTGTACCGGACGGCCATTAAGGCTTCTTTGCGAGCATCATCTAATCTTCCATTAATAGAAGAAATTTCCGCAAGTTGATAGTAGGCTGGAGATGCATAATCATAATCCCATGCTGCACGGTACAATGTATCTGTCGCCGCTTCCCATTTCTGCTGAGATTTGAGAACAAGTCCGAGATTGTACATAGCTTCGCAGTCTGTAGGGCGGGTGTAATCCTTTATCTGTCTTTCAAGAGATTTTCGCAAATATTTTTCCGCCGTTGCCCAATCTCCTCGCATACGATAGTATATCCCCATCTGAAGATTGCATCTTGTGTCACCTGGGTCGCGTCGAAGGGCTTCAAGGAAATAGTCGTTCGGTTCTACGTGCGCCTGATGGAACTGGAGATTTCGCATGCCCACATAATAGAGTTCTTCGACATTTTCTATATCCGACGGCTTTTTCGGCGGCTTAATTGTCTCGGGCATAGGCTTTGTGAGATCATGAGTATAGGGATGATAGGATATGAGTTCCTCCCCTTTGTCATCGTAAAGACGCATCGTCACTTTAGTCCTGTCGGAGACATCGGAAGCATCTACCTGGCTGTCAATTGCGAAAGGCTTGTCCGGAGAGATGTCTGCTATAGTTTCAAATAGCACTTTACCACCATTTGAAACTGTAACCCTGCACCCTTTACGAATCCTCGTCACGTTAGCGGCGAGATGAATCTTGCCACCGGACAAAATGTCCATGTTCACGGTAGCCTCCCTATTGCCTCGATTAACATTGTTCAAATCACGGATGCCATACCAATAACTTGTGAACTCCTTTGTCTCGTATGGATTCAGCCAGCAATAATCAGGCTGATTGTCGGAATAGGCCGCTGTCATCAGTTCCACGTACGGACCGTCATCGTCTGTCAGAACTTCACAATCCCACTCATGTCCGTAAGCTTTAGGACCCCAGAGCCAGAATTTTCCGCCTTTATTGATGTTATGGTTGCCCACGAGCATTGTTCCGGCCTTTTTGCCATGGTCATAGCCGCCAATGTAGTCGTCTTGAAGATCATAGACAAACACTGATGCGCTGGAGGGAAGATTCTTCCACCAGCTGATGTCTCTCCCAATGTACTCTTCATTTCCGCAATAAGAAGCATCCGAGACCGGCCAGCGAGTAAAGCTGTTCTTAGCGTGATATGTCCCAAACTCTGTGCACTCAGGAAATATGATCTGATAGTCGTCATTGACAGAAGTCGCTACATTGGACCAGTAGAGCATTGAATTCCTATCTTTGGTAGTGTTCATAAGACGTCCCGTTATTTCCATATATGATTTGTCGGGATAGAGGGTAATCCCGATAGACCAAGACATCCTTTGACGCCTCTCGATCTCACCCAACCAGATTGTCTTGCTGCCGTCCCCATTGTCTGACAACTTGTAATCCACCGGAAGCTCAGATGTCGCTCTGTGATGATGGAACACATTCCATTCCACTCCTCCAGATATCCAAGCTCCGAGCATTCCTACATTGGCCGGCTTGATAACATGCTGATGGTAGAAAATGTCATAGCCGTTCGTCTTATCTATTGCATAAAACAGACGTCCCCCGATGTCGGGCAAGACGCACAGTTTCACATAATCATTCTCAAGAAAGAGCGCCCTGTGGGTGCTATCCACCTTATCATAGGTAGGGTTGTCGTTCATTGCATAAGGATACACACCCCTTCTTGCCCTCTGATAAGCAAAATCTCTTGAAAACAAAGGAGCTTTTTCGGGGGCGCTCACTCTGTATGTGGGGATGTCTATCGTGCCCTCACTAATACGTACTGGTCCGTTCTGGGCCATAGCGGAGATTGAGATGAGGCATATAAGCGCGAATACAAGTAAATTGCGGATTTTCATGTCTATTATTTTGTTTTAATTTATTTTCACACAACGAAGAGGAAGTGCGTAGGCTTCAGTCATCAAGGTTGTGAATGAGATTGATGAGTTGTTGAAATAGAATCTGTAAGCGCCAGTATCGCCTTTTGCATTGGTCCAGAGATAACCTCTGTACTCATGGAACATCACGGCATTAGAGTCATTGTCAAGATAGCCCCCGGTTGCATAAGTTGAAGTAGCTGATCCACTGTCCGTCGTGAATGTGTAGCCATAATTAGCATTACAGTAAGCGGCATCTTTCACCCACCCCATTGCATAGCAGGCCGGATCAGCCACACGATAGCCTTCCGGACAAGGATCATAGACAGTCTTGGTTCCAGTCGCCTTAGTGTGCTTTTCATCTGAATTGCCCCACAGTCCGGTATTATTTCCTGAATACAACCAGTTTGCAGTTGCGAAGAGTCGCGTGTCCGGATGCTTGATGGTGTAGCCAATCGTTCCCGTTTCAACTGTCATAGAGGCATTCGGAGTCAGTTCGATGTCTGTGACCGAATAAGGGCTTCCCGTTGGTCTTGAGATATTGTGAGGTCTAGGGAAAGGATCCTTACGTCCCCACTGGTAGAACATTCCGTAGGAATTCTGGTCTTTCAAAGTCGTGGTAAGCGCTCCTAGATTCCTGTCCATCATCTTGAAGGAGCCCAGAGAGTCATTCTGATAAGGCACATCCACCGGGTCCGAGATCCAGATGTGATAGGACCACAGTATGTTGCCCGATACATCGCAGATTGCGACGAGGGCGTTCCCGAATGTTCCTGTAGCAGGAACTATCAGCGTTGTCCCTTCGATTGAAGGAACTGAGACCACATCGCCTGAGGCGGATGAGATAGTCTGCTGCCATAGTATTTTCGCTGACGTAGCCGACCCTACAGCTTTTCCGTCCGCATCCATAGCCGGCTTGTTGTCGTAAGAATATTTCTCTGAGAGGGTGTAGTAAGGCGTGATGTCCACATTCACGTTGCCGGCAGAGGAAGCAAAATAGGAATTGGCCTTGCCGTAGTAAAGAGTCAAAGGCAGATTCTTCAACGGTGTCACCACGCCTGCCTCAACGGTAATCGGGGATGTGGTACTTTTTCTTATCACTCTACCCTGAATATCAGTGACCACGAAAGAGAATCCCGATGAATATGTCCCTGCAGGAAGGAATATGACTACTCCCGACTTGTCTTCATTGTTCTGGGCGTTGGATATGCTTGCTCCTCCCGCACAGGTGACAGTAATGGAATTGTCCACCTCTCCGCTTCGCAGCGCGACTGCTCCGGTGACCAGATTGACGGTCGCCTTGCCTGAGATCTGCTCTTTGCCGTTAGCCGTTGCCACCACTGAACTCAGTTTGACGTCCAGCCCCTGATAGTCGGTGATCTGAAGGCGGAGTCCGCCGCAGACATTCAGGAACACGAATGTACTGTCCGTGGATTTGGATACCATCGGCAAGCCGTCAACATCACTGGATATGTCGAGTACCGATGAATAATCCTGTTCTTTGAAGGAAGAGAAATCCACATCAAGGCTCTCTCCGGAAAGGGTTGCTCCGGAAACGGCTGAGGCCGGATAAACGGCGTATCTTGTTCCTATCGGAACTTCCTCGCCCACAGGAGCGAATATTCCTTTGCCTGTATCTTCCGATTTTGTTGAATACGCCTTTCCCGAAGGATAATCAGTGCTGAAGATTCTTATTTGATCCCCTGAATTCCACAAGACGTTCAGAGAGGCATCCAAAGACGTCCTCGTCTGAGGGATGACACAGTTTACTGCGCCTGGGGCAGAATCTGTCTTCTGATCAATTGTTCCGATAGAATCAACTTCAGAATTCTTTGCGCATCCGAAGATCAGGAAAGACGCAACCGCAATTAAATAACAACTACTTCTCATAACTAATTCATTTTCATTTACCAAGGATTAATCTCTGTTCCATCGCCCCAACCCGGAGTCTGTCCGGTGTAACCATCATCATCTCCTCCACCAGTATTCGGCTCGGCAGGTTGTTTCAACTCAACCGGAATCCAATAGTTGTAATTGGATGATGTAAGGCCGGTGAAACTGTCATTTCCATCAGCATCTTGCATCACGGCATTAAATAAAATTCTGTTCAGAGAAATATTGAGCTGTGATCTGGGGACCGAGACAACCGCCACATAGCCTTTGTCATTGGCAATATTGTCAACTATGCCAACAATAGTGGAAGCTACGGACACCGCTTTGTTACCGCACACTATGGAATTGCCGTCTACGTTCACCGTGAGATCGATGGTCAGCGGAGAGCCTGAAGCATTACCGCTCTGCAGATACAATGTGAAGCCGTCCGAGGCCGTTACATTCTTGTCGGAACGTTCAACGAGACAATAGACATTGTTGTCGTCATAAGCGAATCTGATTACGGAATGATTCTCCGCGGCGCTTCCGATGAACAAAGCATCCTTGACATCCTTCCAGCTATCGCTGCTCCCCACCATACTTGGGGTGAAAGCTGAGGCGTTAATCCTATGGTTCAGCACAAATTTGGCAATCTGGATGGAATCAGTCCCGGTCACAGGAAGGACACCTATGACGGTGTGGTCGTCAATCAATTCAATTGAGCCCCAGAAACCGCTCTTGGAGAAAGGAGTTATAGGTTTCCCGAAAACGGTAGCCTTGTAATTTCCAAGTCTCAGATAGAAAGCACCACTATGCCCGTCCGAGAGAATAGTCTCTCCGGAGCGGAATTGCCTAAGATATGGCGCAGCTTCATTTAAATACAGATTTGACTGACGATCTTCTGGGCCTTCCACATCTCCCGAAAGACCGCCGGAGGCCCAATTGTCATCACTGTACGCAAGACCGACATTGTACTTTGCCGCATCGTCAAAGCCGAATCTGGACTCGAAAGCCACGGCGATACTATTTGTTCCGTTAAGTTGGATAGCTACAGGCATCTGATCCGTAAAGATGGCATCGCCCGACTCATCTATTGCCGTACCGGATTTCTGACGGATGATCTTTCCGACTGATGTCCAAGTGAGGCCGTTGTCTAAAGAACGGAGCAGAGCAGTTCCGGAGTCACCTTTGTTGGGATCCGAGTTTGTAAAATAGACTTGTATCTCCCCGTTGCTAAGCTGCAAAGCGGAAGGTTCCCAAGTGCTTCCACGGAATATTATTTCCGGCTCCGTCCAAGTGGAACCGTTGTCTGAAGAACGGCGCATCATTATTCCGTTGTTGAGATTGTTAAGTCTATAGCCTGCGTTCAGCCTGAATGATGCAAATGCGAGTATGTCTCCGTTGCTCAGCACAATGGCATCGGCTGAGGAGAACAAAGCCTTGTCTTCCACATCATTTCCGTATTGATTTAGCGGCATCATCTGAAACAGCGGATAGGAAGCACCAATCCAAGAGGAAGGGTTCTTGGTCTTGGTGTAGTAAATATTTCTGGCAACCTGTCCCTGTTGATACATCAGCATAAATGATCCGTCACTGAGTTTCTTGATTCTCGGATACATAGCCGAGGTCGCAATCTGACTTTCAAAAATGACGGAAGAACTGTAATCCAGTTCCAGTGAAGAACTCTTCCATTCCTTGTAGTGGGAATTGAGATAGCCATGATCTGAGTTAAGGTCATATATTGATGATATGGATGTCTTGACATCCGAGACATTGGACATATCTGTTACCTGAAATGGTTTCAGCATTGCGAATCTTGCGGACATAAGAGCTTTGGACGCATTATCATCCGTAACTGGCGTTGAGTATTTTCCTTCCTCAGTACTTGACACAGCAAATCTGAAAGCGTTGTTGTCCAAATAGGCGTTGTCGAATCGTGGAGAGATCAATGTCTCATAAACTGTACATGCAGCCGCATATCTACCCAAACCGTAATCCAAATGAAAGCCGTCTCTCGTCAAGTCCGTAGAAGTGTTAAGAGATGAGGTTCGGAGATTCTGAATCGTGGTTCCCGTTGCTATTATCCCTTTGAACAGACCTTCTTGCTGCACTTTCTCTCCTTGAGCGGAAATGATACCGTACATCTGCAATTGGGTCGAGAACATAGATGTCGAGACAGGAAGTTTGCTCAGATCCGCATAGGCCTGCGAAAGGACATAATAGAGCTCGGGCGTGTTGTTCACCTGGTTTGCTCTAATCTTGTTGACAAGTCCGCTAACAGCTGCCTTCTCACCGTCAGTCCATTCCCATGCTTCTCTTCTTCCTGTGTGCTCTTGTACGGTAACGATGTCCCAATTTCTGCTTCGAACAATCGTCTCCAGAGTCTTACCCTCTGTTGACGTCCAGTCAGCCTCACCCGAATTCCAGTCGTAGCAAGTGTAATCATCTGATGATGACCATCCCTCATAGTACTGAGGAATAGTCCTTCCTCCAAAATAGGCATGAGTAAGATGAATATTCTCGAGACCGGCTGCGCTTATCATTCCGGGCAGGTGTTCCACCGCATCTTTGGTGAAACTATTACCGATAAAAAGAATGTTCAATTGCCCGTCATCATCTTTAGGACGCTGATTGGGACTGTCATCAGCTGATGCTTTGTCGCAAGCGGACACGGCCATAAAGGCAATCAGGGCCGCATAAATGTATGTTAATAACTTTTTCATCATAATCTTAAGATTTAATAGCCCGGATTCTGGTCGATTGAAGGGTCAAGCGCCTCGTTGTAGTTGAACTCGTCTGTAGGGATCGGCCACCAGTATGCAGCATCTCCGACTTGATCTACCGATGCTATTCGGCCGGCCCTAACCGCATACTCAGCAAGAAGTCCACATCGCTTGAGATCGCAGTAGCGTTTGCCTTCGAAAATATCTTCGTATCCTCGTTCTTTTAGCACAAGCTCAATAAACAAGTCTTGAGTAGAATAGTCCTCTACGTCGTAATCGTTGGCCTGGATGGAATCCGGATCGAGTCCATACGCTCGTCTGTGAATCATATTCACCTTTTCCATCGCTTCCTGCCCGGGAGTTCCGTCTCTCCGGCAAAGAGCCTCGGCATAATAGAGAAGAACATCAGCATATCTGTACACGGGATAGTCGTTAGCCATAGTTGAACCGTTCGTGCCATAATCCCTGTATTTGAGGCAGATCATACCAGTAGGAGTCATTGAATTCAATGCCCCGTTCTCTTTCTGTTGATAAAGACTATACTGATAGCGACAATCATTTTTGTCCCATCCGGCAATGACTTTGTTATTCACATAGTCAGTGTAAATTCCCAGCGCGCCTGTGTTGAAAACCGGATTCGGCTTGCAGAGGAACATCCATGGAAAAGAAGCACCGTGATCAGTGTTGTATTTAATATAGAAAATCTCTTCGCTCGAACCATTAGCGGATGAGCCGTAGAGCCTGTCGAAGTCATCAGCTTCTGAGACTTCTACTAGGGCGTACTCTTTAGAGTCTATAATTTTCTTTGCCGTCTCGGCTGCAATGCTCCAATCTTCAAGGTAAAGGCTGGCTTCTGTCTTTAGCATCATAGCGGCGAACTTTGAAGGATGCCCCTGCTCGGCAACTTCAGCAGGCAGATGCTCCGCGCAATAGTCTGATTCATCTGAAATGAACTCCCATATTTCCTTTTCCGGAGTTCTAGGTTTGTTGAAGTTATCCATATTTTTCTCATTAAAGAACGGTAGAGCGCCATAGTATTTGACAAGAAAACTGTAGGAAAAAGCCCTGAGAAAGCGTACCTCTCCCGTTAGGTTGGCACGTTCCGCATCTGTAAGATCCGAATCGGGAATACGGTTGAGAATTTCGTTGCAGAAACGGATGGACCTGTAAAGGACGGCCCAAGTGTCCTTGGTCAGACTGATCCCCGCCGATGTCAGTCCGGAAGAATAGGAAGTGGCATAGCTGCCCCTTCCATAGCAGTAATCACTCAGACTTTCGCTGAACACGCTTAGATAGCGTCCGAAGCCGGCTGTTCTGCCGAGTTCATAATAAACAGAGTTGACAACGCTCTGCACTTCTTCCGCATTCGACATAAAAGTGGATGAATCAACTTTCTTCGGATGTTCGTCAAGAAGACCGGAGCATGAGGAAGCAAGCACTATGACGCCGCATATCAAGTATTTAAATATTTCTTTCATATTTCAGGATTTATATTGTCAGAAAACAAGTTTACAGCCAACCGTGAAAGTTCTGGCTATAGGATAGCAATTGGAATCGACCCCCTGCACTATGGAACTATCTCCTCCATTGGCGTTCACGTCAGGATTCCACATCGGGTAAGAGGTGATGGTTAGCAGATTCTGGGCGCTTACGGACACTATGGCTTTGTGGATAAAGGTCGTTTTACGTACAGGAATATCATAACTAAGTTCAAGATTCTTCAATCTAAGATAGGAGCCGTCCTCGACAAAACGGTCAGACATCTTGAGATTCAGATTGGAAATGAGGTTGGGATACTTGGCGTCCAAGTTCTTCGAGTTCCAGTGGTCGTAAAAGACATCTTTGAGAACATTGGTGTTGTAGGTGTAATCATATCCTAAAGAAGCGGCAGTCAGGTTGTAGAGCTCATTTCCGAAAGACCCCTGAAAGAATGCACTCAGAGCAAATCCTTTGTAGCTGAATGTAGTGTTGAAATTTAACAGAAAATCAGGATTCGGGTTGCCTATTATTGCCTTATCGGCAGGTGTGACTGAGCCGTCTTTGTCCGTGTCTTTGTAGACAATCTGGCCATTGTCGTCATAACCTTCTTCAACGTAGCCGTAGAACAAATACATCTGTTCTCCTTCTCTCATTATGTTTAGTTGATCACTGATTATCGTGTTGCTAACCGTGCCTCCGAAGATGTCGTTGCCATCGGCCAGTTTGAGGACCTCGCTTCTGTTCAATGAGAAATTTGCTCCGAAATCCCATTTGAATGTCTTGTCAATGATTCTTGCGTCAAGCTGGACCTCAACACCAGAATTGCGTATTGAGCCAATGTTTCTCAAGGCAGTGGTGTAACCGCTTGAGCGAGGCATTTCGACATCGTTGAGCAGATTTGTTGTTTTCTTCACATAGTAATCAGCCGTAATGCTAAGACGTTCTTTGAAGAAAGAGACATCGAAACCGGTATTAAACTGCGCTGTAGACTCCCATTTGAGCCCGCCAAGATAAGTATCTTTGAGTTTCTGGGCTGATTCCGTGGTTTTGTCGAAAACCACGTTGACTGATTCAAGCGTGTTCTGAGTGGAATACGGTGAGATAGCAGTACTACCTGTGACTCCGTAACCAGCTCTGATCTTCAGATTGGACAGCCAAGACAAATCCCTAAGAAAGTGTTCCTGCGATGCTCTCCATGCGAAAGCTGCGGATGGAAAATAGCCCCATTTGTTGTCTATGCTGTATCTTGAGGATCCATCTGAACGGAAATTGACTGTCAATAGATAACGATTGTCATAGTTATAGTTGAGACGCCCCAGGAATGAGAGGAGTTTCCAATTGGAGTAGGACGACGTCGGCAAACCTTTAGTGCCTGCGGCATCCATATCAAATGTCTGAGTGGCATCGCTCAAAAAACCATAGGCTGTGCCTGTGCCTACTGTCTTAGATGTACTTTCTTCG
The DNA here is from genome assembly GCA_041667245.1 of Bacteroidales bacterium. Taxonomy (GTDB): domain Bacteria; phylum Bacteroidota; class Bacteroidia; order Bacteroidales; family UBA932; genus Cryptobacteroides. Next base: position 23,345 of record JBAYFJ010000007.1, read on the forward strand.
TATGTAACACCGCCCATTATTCTGAGACTGTGACGACCAAAATCCTTATCGTATGTAACTATATTATTACTGGTTATGTCTGTGTTTTCGGAGAGAGATATGGAAGCCGCTCCATTTGAATTGGGATATTTCGTTGATTTGTAATAGTCTGTTCTTGCCTGCCCATTGTACACATTGGCAGACAGTTGAATCGACAATCCGCTCAGAGGTCTTATGGTTAAACCTGCTGTAGCCATCACCCTGTTGTTGTAGGAGTTGTTCTTGACTTCATACAAGTAGGCAATAGGATTCATTCCTGCAGAAGGCTGAGTCTGAAAATCATTCCATGTGCCGTCATCGTAGTGAGGAGTGGCGAGAGGAGATGTGGTCAGAGCCGCATCAATAACTGATGTTCCCCTCGAGCCGCCCTGAGAAGACATTCTGTTCTGGTCTGCATGGCTGTAGATTATGCTTCCGTTGGCCGATAGGACATCCGAGATGTTGTAGTTGACGTCAGCGCTGAAAGAAAGCCGCTGATATCCGCTTTTTCTCACTATACCTTCTTGATCGTAATAGCTTAGCCCGAGAGAAGACTGGACTGTTCAGGTTCCTCCTGTCACATTCACGGAATGACTAGTAATTACTGCCGGATGGAAGACTTCGTTCTGCCAATTAGTGTCGTATTCATTACTCTCAATCTCCCAATTCTCAAACACAGCATCTTTTCCTTGGATGGCGGCCTTTTCGTTTAGATAGTTCATATATTCGTTTCCGCTAAGCATGTCAAGCTGCTTGCTCAGAGTCTGGACACCGATACTTCCGTTGTACGAAACGGCCATTTTCCCTTCCTTGGCATGCCTCGTGGTAACTATGACCACGCCGTTTGCGCCTCTTGAACCATAGATTGCTGTAGCGGAAGCATCTTTCAACACTTCTATTGACTCTATGTCTGACGTGTTTATCATGTTGATATTCCCTGGAAAGCCGTTGATTATCCACAAAGGCTCATTACTTCCCTTGATTGAATTCGCTCCTCTGATTCTTACCTGTATGTCAGCTCCCGGCTGTCCGTTTATCGAACTAACTTGCACACCGGACACTCTTCCTTGCAAAGCGTTGGCAACTGAAGTTGTTGAGAATTCATTCAAGACATCGCCTTCAAGTTTGGTGATTGCCCCGGACAAATCCTTTCTTCTCTGGGTTCCGTAACCGACAACGACCACGTCATCAAGAGATAGGTTTGAGGAGCGGATGACAACTCTTACGTTACTTTTGGACTGCAATTCGATTTCAGCATCATCGAAACCGAGGCAAGAGATCACTGCCGTCATTCCGGGAGTAGCACCTTGGATTAAACATTTTCCATCAGCATCAGCCGTAAAACCTGTATTCGTTCCTTTAAGGACGACTGCGGCACCTGGAACAGGGTAACCGTCCGAACCAACAACCGTAACATTGTAGTCGGCTTTGGCCTGTCCCGAGAGAGGATACGGAAGAAAAGTCATAATGACCGCCGTCAGTACAAAGACTAAATTCAAGATAGATAGACATTTTTGACTCATACTATAAGTTTTAGTTTTATTAATCCCACGACAATTTCTTGCGCCGCAGGTTAGGAGCAAATATATTATCTCTCGTCCGCTTTTTGAACAGACGGGTGAGCAAATGAAAAAATCATCGCATCTTTTGAAAAAAAATTAGCATAAGAGGGCCTGGTACCACTATGAATTGTGGCCCTTCTGGTAATCTGCCGGCAACTCGCCAAACATTTCTTTGAAACACTTTGCGAAATAAGACGGAGAATTGAACCCGACCGCATAGCTGATTTCACTTATTCTACAAGCTGACTCAGAGAGCATCTTCGCTGCGATTGTGAGCCTCTTGACCTTGAGATAGTCGTTAGGAGTGGTACCAAGCAATGCCTTGACCTTTCTATTGAGGGTAGAGGTGCTCAGGAACATTGCGACTTCCAATTGCTTGGCCGAAAAATCAGGATCGCTAAGATTGTCAAGTATAGCAGAATCAAGCTTCTTCAGGAAAGCCTCGTCAGCACTTACCAGACTAAATTTATTGGAATCGATTTCCCCGCTGACATCGTTTCTGATTTCTTTCTTCAAAGAATCCCTTCTGTCAAGAATACCTTTTATGCCGGCTTTCAAGAAAGCCAGAGTGAAAGGCTTTTCTATGTACATACTTGCTCCGCTCTGAAGACAATCTATTTTGGTCTCCACGGAAGATATAGCTGATGTAACGACAATTGGTATATGGGAAAGTTCTATGTCGGACGTTATCTTTTTGCACAATTCCACTCCGCTCATCCTCTGAAGTGCGATGTCGGTGATGATAAGGTCAAAATCATCTTTACTTAGAAGTGAGAGAGCTGATTCTGCGGAAGGGACAGTTGTCACAGAATAAGTTGAGGCGAGATTCCTTGAGAGATAGGAAGAAAGACTATCATTGTCTTCAACAATCAGAATGCTTCTTTTGTCCGATGATGTCGTTTCCGGATCATCCACAAGCTCCGTCGCATTACTCCGAACATCAACATCTCCGGCTGGCAGAATCAGTTCAAATACGGTAAATTTCTCATCATCCAGCAGTTCAAGAGATCCGGCGTGCAATTCCGCCAAAGATCTTGCCAGGGAAAGGCCTATTCCAAAGCTTTGGGAATAAGGAGAATCGTCATTGCTGAACTGCACGAAAGGCCTGAATATCTCCTCTTTTCTTTCTTTTGGAATATGAGGACCGTCGTTTCTGAAGCGGATTATTGCTCTATCACCGGAACTTGCCGCCTCAATTTCTATAAAAGAGCTAGCATACTTTACTGCGTTGTGAATCAGGTTGTTGAAGATTTTATTAACAGCTGCCTCATCTGCATTAACGAAAAGGCGATCAGAGTCATAGATGAAAGATATCCTTATGTTTTTACTTCTCGCAGTATCTGAAAAATTAAAAAATAAAAAATTGACCTTGTCTATAAGATTAACCGGTTTCAGGTCAAGTGAATAACCATGCTTTTCCACTCTGATGAAATCAAGTAGCTCTTTCACGAGCTGGTCCATATATTCGGAACTATTCTTGATAACTGACAAGTCATCTGAAATCGGACTGTTTGATGGCTGGGTGGACAATATGTTCTGGAGAGGGGCGGTAATCAGGGTCAAAGGAGTCTTGATCTCATGGATGACGCTCGAAAAAAATGACATTTTTTCTTGGAAAAGTTCTTCCTCCTTTGCCTTTCTGTACTGCTCCTGCTTTTTCTTCTCTATTCTCAAAGCTTTTCGGTAGAAGAGTACGAAAACCAGTACTATCAGAGCAATGAAAAGAAGAGATTCGGTTAGAATTGCAAAAGGAGAAAGCAGCAGTGGCTTGTTAATCCGCACCCTGATGGTTTTATGTGCAATGTTCCATTTGTCATTTCCGTTTGTGCCCCGCACGAGTAGAGTGTACGACCCTGACGGGACGTTGTAGTAGTAGATTGAATTGTCTTTTGCGACCTCCCTCCAATCCTTGTCATATCCGTCCAGTTTACACATTATCCTGTTACTCGCATTGGAGGCGTAACTGAGAATGGAGAACGAAAATCCGAATGAGTTTTTTCTGGCGGAAAGAGCAATTTCATCGGTAATATCAACGTTGCATTTCAGCGGAGAACCCTTCTCCCCGGGCAAGACCTTGGCATCACCTATCCTAAAATCCGTTACGACCAGATTGGGGACCGTTTTTCCGTAATAGAATCCGGATGGATTGAATCTAACAAAGCCGTTTGCGGAACCGAAGAAAATGTCCCCATCGGCCGATTTAATTCCACTGTTCTTCAGACTGTTGTCAAGCAGTCCGTCTGAGACCGTGAAAGTCCTGACATTTTTTGATTCAGGATCAAATTCCACGAGGCCGTTGTCTGATGCAAGCCAGAGTTTGCCAAAATCGTCTTCCACGGCTCTGAAAAAGATGTCTGTAGGAAGTGACGGGATTGTCGTTCTGTCAAAAGAGATGAATGAATTGCTATTTTCATCATACATCTGAAACCCTGAACTGAATCCTATCGCCCAGATCCTGTCCTTGCTGTCGATGAACATGGACGAGACTTTGTTGGTGGGCAATTCTTTTCCGGGATCATCAGTATAATGACCTACGACCTTCATAGTCTTCATATTGTATGCAAACACTCCGTCAGCGTAGGATGAGACCCATAATCTGCCTTTTTTATCCTCATCCACATCGGTGATGAAGACGCCCTCGAAACCAGGAATAGATGTAAACACATCCTTGTCACTCTCATATCTGAGCAAACCAAGGGTGGTACCTATGTACAGTTCCCCTTCCTTACTCTGATAGGTAAGAAAAACACGGTTGTCCCTGACAGTGGAAGATTGAGAAAATGATTTGTAAAGTTTCAGGTCGCCCGTGACCGTGTTAAATCTGTAGAGTCCCTGAAGAGAGCCTATCCAAAGCAGGCCGTCTTCGTAAGTCGGCGCACACAATGTCTCGGTAAGATGGCACAAAGAATTCACGGACAACGTTCCGGATTTGAGTGACAGATTCAGGAGGCCGGCTTTCTCTGTCGTAATCCAGAGATTGCCTCGTCCGTCATCAGCGAATCCGCTAACAAGACAATCTCTGAGTTGCATACCTTCAATGGAATAGTATTTCCTGAAATTTCGCTGTGAGGCTCCGGAATAGTTCACGGCTCCGTCCTTTGTTCCAACCCACAACCCATCGGCATCGTCAGTTACGACGGAGAACGCATAGTTATCTGATAGTGAGAACCGGTCATTCTTGTCCTCTCTGAGAAGCTCACTGTCACCGCTGTCCATATCATATCGGTAGAGGCCTCCTGTTGTCGGCAGCCAAAGAGATCTGCTTCCTTTCTTGCAGTATAAGTCCAGAGGGACTACATCCTGAGGCATAGTCATCAGGTTCACGACTTTTTCTCCTTTTACGTCTATTTTGCACAAACCTTTCTCGACGCTGACGACATAAATCTTGTCATCATCTTGCGAGTCAATAACGATTCCTTCAATGTTGTCCCCTTTGAAATAATCCGGCTCCTGCCGGAGACTGACCTGAGTCAACATAGAAAGATCAGAATCGGCATGAAATAGATCGGTGTAATAGAGAGAAATCCAGAATTCGTCTTTGTCGTCTATCTCAAATCTTCTGATGTTTACCGGAAGCGTCTGCCTGCCGTTTTTGAAAAAGTAATTTATCATTTCTCCCGAAACGGGATCGTAAGAAAACAATCCCTGCGCATTGACAGACATCCACATTTTCCCTTCAGAATCCCGGCGAATTACATTGACCTTGTTGTGAATGACTGTACCAATATCACTCTTCTGAAGGAAAGGTATGAAGCGGTCTAAATTGTAATCATAGATTACCACCCCTCTGTCGGTCCCTATCCAGATGTTCCCCTTAAGATCTTCTCCAAGAGAATGAACAAAGTCTGAGGAGAGGCCGAAAGTCCGTCTGTCGTAAGTAGTGAAACGAGTTCCGTCGTACCTGTTCAAGCCGTTGAACGTGCCTATCCACATATATCCCCTTGAATCCTGCATCAACTTGCTTATGCCGTCATAAGAGATACCGCTGTTTTGCGAATTGATGTGGGTAAAAGGATAGTTCTCGGTTCCGCATAATTGTCTCGCCTGAACTGAAAAAGACAGATGGGACATAGCGACTGACGCTCCGATTAACAAAGATATAGTGATGAATCGCATAGGATAATAGTAAAATTGTAAACAATTATAATAAAATATATTCAAATTAAAGTTAAATTTCCAAATTGATTGGAATTGTCGTAATTTTGTAAGTCTTGAGTAGAAATTTTATCTAAAAACATATTATTATGACTGATACAAACAAAAGAGTCTATCGCTTCGGCGGCAAATCCGCAGAAGGCGATGGCAAGATGCGTGAACTTTTGGGAGGCAAAGGTGCGAATCTCGCGGAAATGAGTTTGTTGGGGATGCCTGTTCCCGCAGGTTTCACTATCACTACCGCTTGCTGCACAGAGTACTACACTTTGGGTGGAGGTTTCACTCCAGAACTTAAATTAGAAGTTTCATCAGCATTGAAAGCGACTGAGAAGCTTATGGGCAAGAAATTCGGAGATCCTGTGGATCCGCTTCTCGTAAGCTGCCGTTCAGGCGCAAGAAGTTCAATGCCCGGAATGATGGACACTATCCTCAACATCGGCCTTTGTTCCGCCACTCTTCCCGGAATGATCAAAAAGACAGGCAACCCGCGTTTCGTTTATGACGCTTACAGAAGACTGATTATGATGTACTCTGACGTCGTAATGGAAAAAGCTGAGGGAATCGAGCCTGCTGACGGTCAGGGGATTCGCCAGCAGCTTGACAGAATGATGGGCGAACTGAAGAAGAAGAAAGGCTACAAATCCGACACCGAAATCACCGCTGAGGAATTGAAAGAACTCAGCGAACAATTCAAGGCCAAAATCAAAGACGTTCTCGGAGTTGACTTCCCTGACGATGCTCAGGCACAGCTTTGGGGCTCAATCGGAGGCGTTTTCAAATCCTGGAACGGAAAGCGAGCAATCGCCTACAGAAGGATCGAGAAGATTCCTGATGATTGGGGAACTGCCGTAAACGTTCAGTCTATGGTGTTCGGCAATATGGGTGAGACTTCCGCAACCGGAGTCGCTTTCTCAAGGAACCCTGCCAACGGGGACAACAAGTTCTACGGAGAATGGCTCATCAATGCTCAGGGCGAGGACGTGGTTGCTGGAATCCGCACTCCTAACCCTCTCAACGAGGCCACCAAGAACAATCACAACAAGAATCTCCCTTCTTTGGAGAAGGCTATGCCTGAGGTTTACAAAGAGCTTGACGTAATACGCACTCGTCTGGAGGAGCATTTCCACGATATGCAGGACATTGAGTTCACCATTCAGGAAGGCAAACTCTGGATGCTTCAATGCCGTATCGGCAAGAGGACTGGTCTTGCGGCCATACAGATGGCAATTGATATGGTCGATGAGGGTATGATTGACGAGAAGACGGCTGTTATGAGAGTCACTCCGGCACAACTTGACGAGGTTCTTCATCCGATCATTGATCCTGCTTACGAGAAGAAGACTACCGCTGTCGCTTCCGGTCTTCCGGCATCTCCGGGCGGAGCTGTGGGCACGATAGTCTTCACTTCCGAGGAAGCAATGGAGGCCGTCGTAGAGAAACGCAACGTTATTCTTGTACGCGAGGAGACTTCCCCTGAAGACATAGAAGGTATGAGGGCTGCCGCAGGAATCCTGACAGAGTGCGGAGGTATGACCTCACACGCCGCTTTGGTGGCTCGCGGATGGGGCAAATGCTGCATCGTGGGTTGCGATTCAATGAAAATTGACAGCAAGAACAAGAGCATCACTTTCGCAAGCGACCCGAACAAGGTTTACAAAGAGGGCGACTGGCTGAGTCTCAACGGATCCAAGGGTTTGGTTTACGGGGAGAAGATCAACACGATTGACGCTACAGAGAATCCGAGATTCGTCAAATTCATGACTATGGTGGACAAGTACCGCAAACTTGGGGTACGCACCAACGCCGACACTCCGGAGGATGCTGAGAGGGCACTCAAATTCGGGGCCGAGGGAATCGGACTGTTCCGTGTTGAGCACATGTTCTATGGAAAGAATTCCGAGCAGCCTCTCGCAAAACTACGCAAGATGATTCTTTGCAACACTGATAAGGAAAGGAAAGAGGCTCTTAACGAGCTTGAACCGTTCATCAAGGCTGCTGTGAAGAGCACAATGAAGATTATGGACGGCAAGCCTGTCGTTTTCCGTCTTTTGGACCCTCCTCTCCACGAATTCGTTCCGAAGACCGAGGAGAAGAAAGAGGAACTGGCTAAGGAACTCGGAGTCACAGTCGCTGAAATTGAGAAGCGCGGAGAGTCTCTTCACGAAGCCAACCCAATGATGGGACACAGAGGAGTTCGTCTTCACATGTCTTACCCTCTTATTGCAGAGACTGAGTACAGGGCTATATTCACCGCTACGGCCGAACTTCAGAAAGAAGGTTTCACCCCTATGCCGGAGATAATGATTCCTGTCACGATTTCCGCTCGTGAGCTAAGCTTCCAGAGAGCTATCTGCGACAGAGTTAAGGCTGAGGTTGAAGGCACTACACGTCAATTCATTATGTACCACTACGGCACTATGATCGAAATCCCTCGCGCGGCTCTGACTGCGGACAGGATGGCTCGCGCCGCGGAGTTCTTCTCATTCGGTACCAACGACTTGACCCAGATGACTTTCGGCTTCTCCAGAGATGACGTGGGCACATTTATGGGCGACTATCTCGGGAACAAGATTCTTGACGCCGATCCGTTCCAGACCATTGACACCAAGGGTGTGGGCAAACTGGTGGACTACGGTATCAAGGCCGGACGCAGCAAGAGACATGATCTCAAATGCGGTGTCTGCGGAGAGCACGGAGGAGATCCTGCTTCAATAAGGTTCTTCAATTCAATCGGAGTCGACTACGTGTCCTGCTCGCCTTTCCGCGTTCCTATCGCGCGTCTGTCAGCAGCTCAGGCCGCTATCGAGCAAGAGGCGGCAGCCGCAACGAAGTAGGCCTCGACAGTAGCACATTTCTCACGCCTCCGTGGAAAATAACACGTCGGCGCTAAGTGCTTTGACAATAAAGACCCCCTCCGGAATGGAGGGGGTCTTTATTGTCAGTCTATTATGGCTCAATGACTTAAGCGCCACGGGCTTGGGTCTCGGGGCTCAGGGCTCGGTCTCAGGGCTCGATTACGGATAGGCTACCCCCTTTTGGCAGCTTTTTAACCTTGAGTCGCATCCAGACACCGTCAACCTTTATGACAACCAAATGACGATCCTTGTCATAGAAAATGGTCCCGTCCCCGGCTGATTCGAGCGCTTTGTGCCTGACGAACTTAACCTCTTCCTCAGTGTTGTGCTCCCCGTTGCCACCCGAAGGTTTGTCGCTTCTGAGATCTGACGAGCCTATATTCCCTAATGTCAGCATATTATCCAACTTGACAGCGCCATAGAACACGGCCTGATCTCTTGAGAACAAGAAGGAATGACCTCTTACGTCGGAGCCAATTCTCACCCAATTGTAGCCTGCCTCGCTCGTGTTGTACCTGTTGCCGAAATAATAGAGTTCCGCAACCGGACGACCAAGTTCTATATGCTTGTCCATCAGCATAGTGAATCTGGAAATGTTGTCAAAGACGGAATAGGCCTCAAGAAAATGATAGCCCCATCGTCTCTGCATTCTGGAGTTTGTGCGCAATTGCAGGAACGAATTGACTTGCAATGGGGCGTCAATGACCAGAGGAATCTTAGTTTTGTCCGCCTTGAGTCCGTAGCCGTAACTTCGCTGCTCCCAAAGCGGCCAAGATGGGTCTACCGAGGATTTGAAAACGGTTTGTCTTGATGTGTCCGCCAACTGATACGGAGTTGTCGGCTCGAAGGTCTTCAATGTGTCAACTTGTGCCGCCAACGGATAGGCCGGAAGGCAAAAAAATAGGAATAATATCGCGTCTCTCATAACTATGGTATAGTGTGGTGCAAATATAATAAAAAAACGGAGAACACGCTTAGTGCCGGCGAGATATCTTTTGAAGAGGCCTTGACGTCAAAAAGCGAATCCGAAATGGAAGCCAAAGCCTTCATTGCTTATGAAAGGGCCGGCCATTATGCTGAATGACTGATAGATGCGTAGTTTTAAGCCTGGGGCGAATCTGATAATCGGAAGGACATCACCTTTGTCAGCCATGCTGTCATCGAAGTCGTCGTCCTTACCTGTGACTTGGTAAAAAAAGGCGGCTCCAAGTCTCAAATCGCAGAAAAAAGCATTCACGCGTTTCTTGCCCACAGGATAGTAATGCCGGTTCCAGATGTACACAGGCACATAATACTCAGTTCCGGGAACGGAATCATAATACTGCCGGCCTAAGCCTACGCCCAGCCCCCAAATTCTCTTCTCGTCCATACGGATTCCAAAAGCGAGATCGGTAGTGTTGGCGTAAATGAGAAGAGTAGTGCTCAAAGAGATGGCCGGAGACCATTGGGCTCGTCCCTCAGGAGTGAAGCAATGCTTGAAAGAACTGAAACAATTCATTGAGCAGCGCTCTTGTGCCGAAAGACCAGGAAGAGAAAAAAGCGATAAAAAAAGAATGCTGAATATAGTCTTTTTCATATCAATGGTGTTAACACTCAAATATAACGAAAAAGTCCGGCCTGCAGCCGAACTTTTAAGAAAATCCCCGCTTTTAGCGGAAACCATGTTATGATACTATTGTTTCTATTGAGGATGGCCTCAACGCCTGTTAAAATGGAGTTGCCTTTTTGAGAGGCCGGCTTCTAATACTTGTTGAGCGGTCTTCCGCTTGTCATCATTATGACTTTACGTCTAACGTCATCAATAACAGCCTCATACTCAGCCTTTCCGTCTTCGGTCTCACCTTTGACGTACGGGAGATTTGCATTGACGGCCTTAAGCACGGTGTCTATCAACTCGACTATCTCAACCATATCCTTCTCGACGAAGCCTCTGGATGTCACGGCAGGAGTGCCCACTCTCAAACCGGAAGTCTGGAATGGCGAGCGAGTGTCGAACGGTACCATATTCTTGTTGACAGTTATGTCAGCCTTGACGAGTTCTTTTTCAACAATTCTGCCGGTGATCTCAGGGAAATTCTCACGCAAATCAATAAGCATCAGGTGATTGTCCGTGCCGCCTGACACAACCTTATAACCTTTCGCAATGAATGCTTTGCACATTGCCTGGGCATTGGCCTTCACCTGTTTCTGGTATTCAACATATTCCGGTTGCATTGCCTCATAGAAAGCTACGGCCTTTGCCGCGATAACGTGCTCAAGAGGGCCGCCCTGAACACCTGGGAACACGCTCGAATTGATGAGTTGGGACATCTTCTTGACAACTCCCTTCGGAGTGACCAAGCCCCAAGGATTGTCGAAATCTTTTCCTATCAGAATAACGCCTCCTCTTGGCCCGCGAAGTGTCTTGTGAGTCGTAGAGGTGACTATATGGGCATATTTAACCGGGTTCTTAAGAAGACCGGCGGCTATCAGTCCCGCGGTGTGGGCCATATCTACCATAAAAATAGCTCCAACCTCATCGGCAATCGCACGCATTCTTTCGTAATCCCATTCTCTTGAATAGGCAGAGGCACCGCCGATTATAAGTTTCGGATGACATTCTTTTGCAATCTTTTCCATCTCATCGTAATTGACAAGTCCAGTGTTCTGGTCAAGATTGTAAGCGACGGCGTGGTAAAGGATGCCTGACGAATTCACTTCCGATCCGTGAGAAAGATGACCTCCCTGCGAAAGATTCAGACCCATAAAAGTGTCACCCGGCTTCAAGCAGGCAAAAAGCACAGCCATATTGGCCTGTGCTCCTGAATGGGGCTGAACGTTGGCGTACTCGGCACCATAAATCTTACATAGTCTGTCAATAGCAATCTGTTCAATCTGATCAACAACCTCACATCCGCCGTAATAGCGCTTTCCGGGATAGCCTTCAGCGTATTTGTTAGTACAAATCGAACCCATAGCTTCCAAAACCTGGTCGCTTACATAATTCTCAGAGGCTATCAGCTCCAATCCGGAAGACTGTCTCTCTTTTTCTTTTTTAATCAGATCAAAGACCTGCAAATCCTGTCTCATAAATAAGTGTGTTTGTCTCAAACCGGGTAATAATGCCGGCATTTCCATTTGACAAAGATAATCAAATTTAGTTTTTTATACTACCTTTGCCCGAACATATTTCCAATTTTAATGAGAGACAGAAAATTATTGAACATTGAGCTCGGCAGGGTGAACGCTGAAGAATATAAGGCGCTGCCGGAATCGGGAATAGTCGTAGTACTTGATAATGTGAGGAGTGCCCATAATGTCGGGTCGGCTTTCAGAAGCAGTGATGCGTTCAAAGTGGATAAGCTGTTTCTGTGCGGAATCAGCGCAATTCCTCCTTCTCCTGAAATACACAAATCCGCTCTCGGCGCCGAGTTTAGCGTTGAGTGGGAACATTTCGATGAGACTTTGGACGCCATTTCTTTACTAAAATCCGATGGCTACACACTTGTTGCGGTGGAACAGACCGAGAACTCTATCAGTCTGGATGCCTACAAGCCTATTGACGGTCAGAAATATGCATTGATATTCGGCAATGAGGTGGACGGCGTCGGACAGTCTTCTGTCGACGCTTCCGATTTCTCTCTCGAAATTCCGCAGTTCGGCACAAAGCACTCACTCAACGTATCCGTATCCGTCGGAATCGTCCTCTGGCACTTCAGCTCACGACTCCGCCTATAGTCTCGGCTTCGGGCTCCTTGCAAAATTTCCGGCTCCGGCTTCTTGCACGGTTCCAGGCTCCCTGCCAATTTCCGGGCTCCGGCTTCAGACATCCCTCAGCGGTCGCTTGACAGCGACAACGGCGGCTCACAATGCTCGCTCACTTTCCTGGCGGCCAAAATGGGAGCGACGAATAATGCCACCTCAAGTTTAGCAAGTAGATTTTTGATG
>JBAYFJ010000008.1:0-35175 GCA_041667245.1 Bacteroidales bacterium
GAACGGGCTCGATTCAGATCTGTACCAGCCCTTAGCTTTGGCGTAATCATCGGAGTCCGCACAGAACTTGGCGCAGAACTCATTGAAAGTAATGTCGTGTATCTCTCCGATAACGGACAGATCCCCGAAACGCGGATCCTTCATTCCACCGTCAAAAAATACATAATTCGGATTACAGATGTCTGTCCAAGCGTCAGTCTTTCCTTCCCTGGTCTCGTAGCACTCTCTTGCAAAACAAGCGCCTCCGATTATGGCCTCCTCCACGAGATTGGTGTTAAGAAGATCCATCTTGTTCAGTTGCCAGTTGGTCTGAAGAACCGTGGTCATCAACTCACCGTAGCTCTGCTCTTCGCGGTCCCTAGCATAGCACACAGGTTCATTGCGCTGCTTCACCCAAACACCGGACATCGTATTGACAAGCTTCTTGATCTGATTGGTCTGGAGCGACACGTTCCCGATGCGCGATGTGTACTCCCTCTCGGTCATCCTTTGACCGTTCACCTCAATCATATCGCCCCACTGGTCGCCGTAAGTAAAGCGCAGGGACCTCTCGCGGCGCTCCCTGAAATAACGAAGGTTCTCCCACAAACGCTGGCAATCGTTAAGGAGCCGCATATCTCTGTTGTCATCGCTAAGCGCTGACCTTCTGTCCTTGACACTGTCATTGACAGAAGTGGATTTCATCTTAATTAATCTCATATTGCTATTCTTATTGTTGTCTGTCTGTCTTCTTTGCATCTATGCGCATAGCGTCTCTCACGAACGGCACGATCACCTCATCGTTCATCTGACTGAGTATCTCCCTTCGCTCGGTCGAATTCTCCGTCTGACTAAGGTAATCTCTGTACAAGTCGAGTTGCTTTTTATAAGCATCATAGAGCCTTGCAATCTCGTTCTCCTTGCCGTTGAAAGAGCGTTCTACGCTCTCATCCTTGACGGGGCCTTCCGCGATGGCGCGCTTCAGGCTCCCTTTTCTTCTTTCGGCTATACCCTTGTAGTAATAGAACGCATCCGAATAGTAGGCGTTACGCATTCTGTCGCCGGAGCGCGTTATTACCCTGCTGACAAACGGAACTCTTCTGAAATTGACCTCCGCATCGTTGCCCGGATCGGAGTCGAGCCTTGAAAGGCCCATCCACCCCGTCTCCGCCGTCTTGTTCACGAAAGTGAGAGTCCCTCCGAACAGCCCCTCAAAAATGTGCTGGATAGTGGCGGGATTGAGATCTATAGCTCCGGCGTCAATGCCCTTTATATCCTCTTTGCCAATAGTAGCGTCGCTCAGAACCTTGGCGGCCTCAATGACAACCTTGTTGGTTGAGCTATAGGCAAGCTGCCATTTTGGCAAATCCATATTCCACGGAAGACCCGCATCAGCGTGGATCGGCGAACCGGTATAGTCCTCGTTAAGATAAGCTTCCGCGAACGGCTTAACACCGGTCGGCATAAGACCGCTGACAAAGCCGCCGCTTCCTATTACATCGAGAGGGAGCGATGCCGAAACGCTCTTCGCTATCTCCTCCGCCATATTCTTATGCGGGTACATACCGAGAGCCTCCCCTGCCAGGATGTCTCCTATGGCGTAGGCCGCCCTGAGCTCCTGAGGCATCGCTATCTTAAGGTACTTGCAGGCGCCTACCTGAATAAGCATATTATTGCGTCTCTCGTATTCCGACAGACCCATATAGCTCTCAAGGTTCTTGTCGTCGTCACCGTCGCCACCGCCCGACATCATACTGTGAAGCAGGAAGTTAACCGCTCCCAGAGCCGCGTACATCCCAGTCCAGGCGGACGCCCTCGCCGGACTGGCCTTAAAGGCCTTCCCGTAAAGAGCTATGCCCTGAATGCCCGCGTTGAGGAAGGCGTACAGCTGGCGCGCCACCGGATTGAGCTGGCTGAGCGCAACAAGAGTACATCTCTGAACGAAAGCCACCACACTGTTATCACTCAGGTTGAGCTTTCCCGTCTCGTCCCACGTGAAAGCCGCCCCGCTGCCCTTGCGGTTGAAGTTCACCGTTATTTCCTTTGCCCCGTCTATGGCGCGCTCCACGGTCGCCCCGTTCTTCCGTCTAGTTACATACATCGTGAAACGGGAGAGGTTCTCAATCGCCTCACCTATGCTCTCCACCCTGCCGAACGTCTTGGCCACGACCTCGGCCACGCTTTTCCTCCAGCCCGTTTGCGAACGGAGTATCCTCGAGTACTCGTCGGATGTGGTCAGGCGAGTGAAGCCCGTGATTCCGCCGTTGCGCGCGAACTCATCGAAGAGATACTCTATCGTCCCCGGCGCGCCCGCTTCGTAATTCCCCTTTGAATGCCTGCTCATAAGGCTGAGAATCTTGCCGGCTATCTTCGGGTAATTAGCCCAGAATCCCTTGCTGTCCTCGTCTGTGTTGATCGAGTTGTTCACGAAGACCGTGTTGAGAAGGTCTCGCTCGAAGTTGGAGAAGACGAACTCAGGGTTCAGCGACGTGTTCATCCTCGCTATCAGCCTTGTCAGCGTCGCCACAGCGCGCATCATATAACTGCTGTCTTTCGGCGAGAGCATATCGTTTATCGCCTGAGCAGCCCTCGGAGAGCCGTTGACGCTTATGAAGAAATCGTTGCCGTTAATCTTAAGCGAGATGATGTGCTCCGGCTTGGCCGCCGAATCGATGTGCGCCGTCTCAGGAAGACGCGGCGCCCATTTCTTCTTATTGCCTCTGACAAAAGCCTTGCCCGCTTCCGCCTTTGACTTCATATCGGCCTCGAAGCCGTCGGCTATCCGCCTCACGTCCTCGGCCGTCTTAGCCCCTGAGAAATCGGGATAGACCGGAACGAAACGAGAGTTCTCGTCATTCTCGTCAGCCTTGACATACCATTGCTGGGAGAGCGACGCCGCACTGTTCGGCCTTCCGGCGAGGAACAGCGCCAGCGTCTGCTTGGCCTTGTTCTTGTTGTCCAGAGCGATTGCGGAATCGGCCATCGCGCCTATATGGCTTATCGGGGATTCGGCCTTGGACCTACGTCCTTTCGCCCTGATGATAGGCTTCTCAGTGCCTTTGCCCGAGGCGCCTCTCCCGTAGTATGTGTACAGATCCTCCGCGCTGTCATCGGAAAAGCCCCTTAAAGGCACGTAGAACTTGAACATCTCCTTCATTCTATTGTATTCCTCCTTGCGTATCATACCCGCGTTGAACCCGTGGTCAAGAATGAAGTCAGTGGCGTTATCGCACGACTGCCATAGCTCCTTGACATCCGTCTTGCCTATGACGCTCTCGTATGAATCGACCTTGTCGGACGCGAAGGCCTCCGCGTCGGCGACGCTCTCGAAACGGTTGGTCGCGGTCTCACGGACTCTCCTGTCATAATCGTAGCGCGATTCTCCGCTTCGCCTCTCAGGAGGGTCGGATTCGCCCCAGGCCATAAGACCGGAATAATCCTTATGCTCCTTGTTGCCGTCTCTCCGGTTAAAGACCTCATTGCGCTCAAGACCGTGCTTGAGCATCATATACTCGTCAAGCTGCTCAAGCGTCAGACCCGTCTTCTTGGCGATGTCTTTGCGAATCTCGATAAGCGGCGTGAGCCTCTCATCAAAGTAACGCTTGTGCTCCTCAGCATTGACGCTGTCCAGCCTGTTGAGTGCTTTCTCAGTGTCCTCGAAGTCGCGTATCGGCTTTCCGGACTCCTCGGCTATGGCGTCCTGAAGACGCTCAACGGAAAGGAACTGATCCTGTAGCCTCTCCTGCATCGCGTCGGAGATGGACAGAGTGGACCGGCTGTATGCGGCAGCCGCGTCATCAGCGGAGTTCTCTTCCGCATCGCGGAAACGCGTCTCCTTCTCTTGTACGGCCTTTTGCTCCTGCCCGTTCAGATCTGTCCCAGCAACAGCCTTCTGATGCTGCTTAGCCGCCTCGTCAAGGATGCCGCCTTTCTTAAGTGAATGATAGGACTGATACAGCAGAGACTTGGCGTCATTGAGTGAGAAGGAGCCCCTTATGGTCAGGCCCATACTGGCCAGCAACTTCTTTAGTGCCGTCATTGCTCGTGCGAGAAGAGACAGTTCCCCTTGGCTGAAGTCCATTTTCTCCGCGAGTCCCGCCATCCACTCCTCCATAGCCTCCGAGATGTTGCCCCCATACTTCATCGACAAAGCGGCCACCTCCGACCGGATCTCCGGCGTGGCCTCCTTGTACAAGTCAAAGAGGAACGCATTAGCCTCCTTCTCCCCTACGATTCCTCTGATTCCCTTATGCCCGACCGCCTCGTGGATGACAGTCCTGACGACGTCGTCAGAACTGGCGTGATTGTCCAGACACACGAAGATGCGGCCGCTTTTATAATAGCCCTTCGCTTTGCTGTGCCCGGAAGGCATCTGCTCTGCCATGACGTATTCCACCGTGACGCCGAGGGCATTGGCCGTGTCCTCGGCCGCTTGCCTGACGGCCTCTGAGGATTTGCCCTCCACAGGCGCCTCGGTGCCCTCCGACAACGCTTCCGCAAGAATGTCCGACGGCTCTTTAGGCATAATATCCTCGGAATCCGTATTCATTGCCACTTCAATTTCGCTCTCGTCTAAAAGAAATTTTCCTTTATCGTAGGATTTCTCAACTCCTTGAAGTAACTTTGTAATCCCATAGGTCACTGTTCCGTTATCGGAATATCCGCTATGGGCTCCAGGAGCTGCTTGTTTTTCAAGCAGCTCTATTTTTGTTACTTCATAACTGTGAGGCGCATTTTTTAAATTAGTGGTTGGAGAATATTCGTGCATAGTAGTCTTAACACGATAAATAATGCTATCAATGTTTACAGCTCCATACATTCTATGCACAAGTAATTCGTTGTTGCCTATTCCGTTTTTAGGACTTCTCACACCATCAACTTTCTTATAGTCTGGATGTATCTCCACATCCCTGCTTGCGTTGATTACTTCCGGCAACTTTTTCAGAACAGCAAGGTGAACACCGAGGTTGTCACTTTTCGTTTCGCCAGTAGCGCTTTCTGACAAATACTTTCCGATAGCAGAGTTGGATATATTGTACACATCGCCATTGCCCATAGTGTGCTCGCCGACGATATTGTTCCTGGCCCATTCATCCGCCTGCGCAATGGCTTGCTTTCCGGAGCCGCTGAAATCGTGCTTCGGTACATTAACTATCATTACGGCCTTCTGCAATAATCCTGGTGAAACAATGCCATTTTCTTCAACTGCTCTTTTTTGTATCTCCTTAAATGACTTGGCATCACTTGAGAACTGGAACATAGGATCAGTAGTTTTCCCTGAATTGTGGTCATTCGGGTTGATCCCTTTGACTAGATCGGATAGCGTCATATTCTGCAAATCGTCAATCGACACTCTGGAGGCATCCTCCTTTGACCAGGCGGAGAACGAATCCCTTACCCACGTCCAGAAGCCCTTCAACCAGTCCTTGAATCTGTTGATGACAGAAAGGCCCTTTGCGGATTCCAACATATCCTTATTGTCGAGAACGGACTTTGCGATCTCGTTCAGTTTCTCCGCGCCTTTATCCCCTACAAGTCTTGACAGGCACTCGCTAGCTATCGCATAGTCGGTCTTGAGGTCTGAATAATTCTCATCGCCCGTCACCTCATTCCAAATCGGCATCTGCTTCATCAGCTCGACGCCTCTGGCATAGAGCTCCGGATTGGAATCCTTTAGAGCCGCGAACCACAAATGCGTGTACTCGTGGATAGGCGTGTTAGGATTCATTCTATCCTTGTTGAGGTAGATTGCCCCTTTGGAAGCACAGCCATAGATAATGTCATTGTCATCCTTCAAAAAAGTCACGTCCGCATTAACCTCTTCTCTCTGGGCCAGTCCTGTTGTATCCTTGTACTCGCCGCTATAAAGGGATTGCTTTATACTCTTTAATATTTCCACGAGGGGCCTGCCTTCGAGCTCGTTAATGGCCTTATCCGAATAGAAAAATTCTACGATGTGCCCCATCCCGTCGTTTGTAATTCTTTCATTTGGCTTACGGGAGATGACAATGCTAATCCCTTCAGGCTCATTGTTACCGTCAAAATTCGACACTGTCGCATTATGATTGCTCAATCGAATAGTAATTGTTTGCCCACTAACGGCCTTGAATGTACCATATTGACTTTTACCCGTATTTTTCAGCCTCAGACACTTTGCCGCATCAACGATGAAACCCCTAGTCGAATTTTTGGTTTTTTCATACTCTGCTATTGACTTGTCAATATTCTTCAGTATATTTGACCCGGCATTACTTGATACGACAGTGGCTTTTAACGAAGATTCGTCTTCTACTACGGTATCGTCTAATGCCTTTTTCTTTGCCAGTCTTACCACACTTTCATATTCTACTACTGCATACAACATCTCAGGTGTTATATTGACGACTTCGACACCGCTGTTTTTCAGCATCCTCATAACCGCCTCGGTCGCCAGCCTCTCGGATTCCGAATTGTATTGCAGCATATCAGGATTGCCCTTCTGATACAAGACCGGATTGCCGGTCTCCTCGTCAGTGCGCTCCTGTATGGTGTTGAACAGCCCGTCGAGAGCCTCTCCTATGCTCAAGGCCTCATCGTCTATAGGGAACGGATAGGCATCCGCATCACCCTTCCAGTCCGCCGGCACGACGTGATTGGAAAGAAAAGTGTTCTTCCCGCCTTTGGAATCCAATTTGCGTACGATGTAATCCTGCACGGCCCTTGCCGCCAGTTCTGTATCGGACGACCAGTATTCGCCATTGCTCCTCTCCGCATCCAGAGATTTTGCCCTTGAATAGTAAGGAGTGCCTTTTATCACGCGCATCAGCTCGCCGAAGGCCCTTTTGACCTCCCTTCTCGTCCCTTCCTCAAACACGTCCCCGGTCGCCGTGTCAGTACTGCTCTTGCCTGACGTGCCGGCGAAATAATGATCCAGCGCGTGCGCCCACTCGTGGGCGAGAACTCCGCTTCCTGAGGTCTTCGTTATGTTTATGACATTCCTCTCAGGCTCGTAATGACCGCTTGCGCCGCCCAAGCCTCTTGCTCCGTAGGCCATAGCCAGCCTGCCGTTGAGTGAGAGCGCCTTAGGGCTCACGCCTATCAGCTCGGACAGATCCATAAGGGAATCATACAGCAGGTTCAGAAATTCTTTCCTGTCCTTCTGGGTCGCATAGTTGCCGAACTCGATGGCTCTGAAACCGAAAGTGTCCATTACGTCCTTTGCGGACACGTCACGACCTTTCCTGTAGTCCTCGCCGACGCGCTCGTTCCTCTGAATCTCCGTCTTCATTGACGCCTTGCCGCCTTTGGCCGATTTCCTCGCGGCCATTATGTCTTCCAGCATCCCGTCCGCCGCGGCCTTGGCCTCGGCGCTGTCCTGATACTTCAAAGCGTCCCTATAAGAAACGCTGCTGTAAGGATCCTTCCGAGGATTCTCATTCGCAAATGTCCGGAGAAC
The DNA here is from genome assembly GCA_041667245.1 of Bacteroidales bacterium. GTDB lineage: Bacteria > Bacteroidota > Bacteroidia > Bacteroidales > UBA932 > Cryptobacteroides. Next base: position 7,415 of record JBAYFJ010000008.1, read on the forward strand.
ACGGCTCTCCCCCTTGTCGAAGACAGCCGACGCGACATACCCCGGTGACCCTTTCAGTTCCTCCACCGTAATCCTATAGGACGGCAGTTTCTCTTCGGCGCCTGACTTAAGCGCCTCCTCCTTCGCCGCGGCCATCTGCTGTGCGTCATCGGGATAACCCTTGAGCCAGTCGAAAGCCTCCTTCGTATTAGGAAAAACCTTGACATCAACCGTCCCGAAGCCTCTTAGCTTGAAACCTACATATATCCTCTTATGATCGACACTGCCTGTCTGGTCTCTCTTATAATACAGCTCGAACTCGTACTTTGGACCGTCCAACGTGGTTCCCTTCCTGACCTTTGACACAAACGCCTCAAGCGCCTCTTCCTCCGTCTCGTACTGATTCTCGGGACGGGCGTAGTCCCTGCCCACGTATTTTATCTTGGAGCCGTCCTTGTACTTCTCCTTAGGATTGCGAAGTTGGTTGGTCTCGTTGAGGTCCTTCAGATTTATCGGATTGCTGCCATACGTGACGAAAGCCACGTCTTTGAACTCGAATCCCGAGAGGTCGAGCGCCGCGTATCCCACGCCCAGTTCGTTATAGACCTTCTGATAGGCCTCGGTCGTCAGCCTTATCCTGCTCTTTCCGTAATCCGTTAGCGCGATTCCCTTATAGTTCATATCAAGGCCCCTCTCGCCCTGAAGCGTACGCTTCGCGTATATGGCGAAGAAGAGAGCGTGCATTAGAGCCCTGTCGTTCCCGTAGCGCTTCTTGGTCTGCGTGAAATCATCCTTCGCTATGTCATACATAGCTTTCACCGCGGCGGCGTCATCAATGCTCAGACCGCTGTCAATCAGCTTCTGTATGTCGGGCTTAGGGAACAGTTTCGAGAATGTCGTCCCCTCCGGATTTATCCTGTCGGCATATTTGCGGATGACATCCTTCCTCGCGCCCCCGATCTTCTCCCCGACATCCACGATCTTCTCCTGTTCCGTTTCCTTGACAATCCTCGCCGCCTCGGCAAGAATGCCCTTTGGCTTTTCATCGTTAGTTTTGGTCTCCTTGACAGTGGCGTATTCGGAAAAAGGCTTTGTCTTGCGCTTGGACGAATCGACCCATTTCTTGAAGTCCTCCTTGCTCGCCTCGGTAATGGTCCCTAGCCCCTTCCATCCTTTCTCATAATTCGACAGGTAAGCGGCTCGCGCCTCTTCCTCCGTTCCGAAACCGTACATCACCTTATGCTCGTCGAACTTACCCGTCTCCGGATCGACCTGATCGACGACATATACTTTGCCCTCACTTGGCTTGTCCGAAAGGAACACGTCAATATGATCGCCGTCGACGCTCCTCGTGCCTCGGAAATACCCATAGTCGTTGTGCATCTCCGTCTGCCATTCCTTTCCGGACGCGCTCACGCCGCGGCGCACGCTGCCCTTGGGATTCTCTATCGTTATGTCATACCCGTCGAGCCTGATATGGCCCATCTTGTAATTACCCGCTTCCTTCTGCGCGATTGACGGATTTGTTTCAACCTCTTCGTCAGGGGACGACAAAGCACCGGCGGGTTCCTCCACGGGATCCGTCGTCTCACTATCAGCCTCTGTCTTGGAGGTTTTTTCTACTGATCGTCCTTGCCCCTCTGCTCCTGCATCGCTTTGAACAGAAGCGCCATCTTGCTCTCCTTCAGCAGCTGCTCCTTGCTCTTCTGATTGGATTTGCCGTTCTCCTGCCTGCCGTTCCTCGGCTCGCACTGAGGTGTCGAATGTTCTGACTTCATAACCTAACTCGTTTAGAATTTCTTTTAGTATCTCTTCCTTGGTCTTGGCCCCGCCGCTGAAGACGTCCATTTGTCCCTGCGCCGCGAGCGAGGCCTCTCTGTTATAAGATTCAAGCGTCTTCTTCAACAGCGACGTCTTCTTGGCGTTCAGCGCATCCGCAAGCATCTGCACTGTCGCCTCGGCAATGACGTCATCGCCGAAGATGTTGCCCTGGCGCACATACCACTGAGCCGATTCGCCGAACTTGATGTCCCCTCCCTTCTTGCCGGCGTAAACTATCGACACGGCATCGGCCAACTCCGTTTTGAGAGTGTAGCCCTCTATCGTATTGTTGGCTATTATCTGCGCTATGGCCGAAGCCACGGACTTGCGCAGCATCGCATCAGACATAGCCGCGCGAAGAGCATCCTCCTCAAGAACCGAGCCGAGAAGCATAGATTCCACGAGATCCATACCGGTGCCGGATAGTTTCGCCCCGTCCCGCATACTCTCGACCTGCTCCTTGGCGACAATGCCGTTGTCCGCCATTATGCCTATGAGAGAATCGACGCCGCTTGCGTCGGAGTAAAGCTCGTTGATGTCCTCATATCCGCTGATAAGCGTCGCGATCTGCCCTAAGACATCACCGCTCATCGTCTTGCCCGCCTTCACGGCCTTCTCCGTCCTATTCTGCGTCTTCTTGTCGTCGGCGTTGAACTTAGCGAAGGTGGACGTGCTGTACTCCATCTTGTTGTCAGGCACGAACACGACACGCGGGTGATCAAAAGAAGCGATCTGTTCGGCGCTGAAACCGTATTTCTGCGAATATCTGCTCAAATACCCCACATATTTGCCGTCAGTGCCGTTCTTGGCCGCCATCTGCCCGGCCATAGTGCGGTCGTTGTCGCTAAGCACAACTCCGTCGTCGGAAACGAACACGGGCGTCTGCAAAGCTCTCTGGTCGTAATCGGCCGCTTTTGCGTTCACCGCCTCCTGCGCCCCCTTGTCCTTCTCGTAATCCCTGTCGTTGACCGTCTTGCCGTTCCCGTCGACCGGGAATCCGTCACTCATAGCAAAGCCTTTGAACGGATTGTGCGAAGGCGTCATCGCCATTGCGTCCGTCAGGACATAATGACCCTGAACGGATTCCCCTGACGAGAGCAGGAGCTCATCCGAAAGGCCGTCGATCTTCCCGGCCTCGTCCCACCTCTGGCGGATGCCCGGGAAACCCGATTCGGCCGCCGCCTGATTTTGCCTCGCGACCTGTCTTCTCTGCTCCCCGGCTATCGTCTTGCCTGATTCGGCAGCCTGATTATATCTGTCAAGAAGATTCTTGATAACGCCCACTTTTGCCCTCTCCGCATCAAGATTGTCCTGGTAGTCTTCTAATTTTCGGGAGTCAAATCCTTTGAGCGCCTCCTTACGAAGGGCCTTCTCCGTAGAGACTATCTGTTTGGCAAGTTCTGACAGCTGACTTTCAAGAAATTCCTTTGTGCCAACTATTCTTTTCTCGTTGGCGTCATTGTAGGCGCACCACGCCTCCGGATCTCTTTTCCATAATGCCGCCTCGTTCACCACCGTATCTCCCTTTCTGTTCTTGCGCATCGGCAACGGATTGCCCCTGAAGTCCTTCGGTACATCGGCATCATTGGAATTTTTGTCAACATTGTTGCTTTTCCCGATTTCTTGAGTATCTTTGCTATCAGATAACGGTGTTACACTGCTTGGGGCTTTAGCCTCATAGGAAGTCCGCTTTGACGGTAGAAGCAGTTTAGCGCCGTTTCTTATTTTATTGATGAGATTATTATCAGTTTTAATATGAACTGAACTTATATAATCTTCCAGTTCTCCTTTTTTATTTACGACTGTTACGTTATAAACCTCATTTCTATCAGCTGTGTTGAACATCTTAACATACAGGCGGGAGCCATCAATGTCGTTAATAACAAAATCCGCATCTTCCAGTACCTCCCGTAACGCTCCTGAAATGTTGTTTCTCCTACTGCGTATAATCTTATTGAAAACTCCTCTTTTAACGTCCACAATTTCCCCTAAGACCGTCTTTACTGGAGTTGCAAATTCTTTATCAAAATCATAGGCCGTCTCTTTCTTATCTGGCAAAACCGCTTCTGTTCCATTCTTCATAATATTTGACAAGCGCGTCTCTGCTTCACCACCTGAGAATTCGACTATATTAGCACTTTCTACATACTTTAAATTAGAATTATCATTTACTTTCGCCTCTTCGGACTTAACCGCATACTCCTTCTCAAGCGCGGTCAAACCGTCAAGACGTTTCCGGAGAACTCCTATATTCGCCTGCAGACCGTCTCTCTTCGACAGGTCGCCGTTCTCGTCATACAGCCTCCGCGCCTCCGCGACAAGAGCCTGCTGGCTGACTACGGCGTTGTGCACGTACTTGAGAGTGTCCTCTCTGCCGTGTCCCTCTCTCGCCGTGTTCCATTTGGCCCACGCCTCGGGACTTGCGTTCCATAGATCCGTCTGATTGACGGTGCCGTCCTCGTTCATCAGTATCGGAACGCCGTCGATCGCGTCGTTAGAGACCACCCCGGCCTCATCGCGCTGGCTGTCTCCCGTCTCCTTGGCCGCCTCTTCCGCCTGAGCGGCTTCCGAAGACATCTCCTCCGTTGTCTTGCTCTCCTCGGCTATGATGGCGTCCGCCTCAGCCTCTTCCGCCTGTGCGTCGGTCATCGGAGCGCCGCCGACGCCTAATGCCTTGGCTGCCTCGTCAAGGCCTATCCGGTCGCTTCCTTTGTCCTCACTCAGAATAGTGACCATCCCGTTGTCCACTCCTGTCACCTCCCAGTTGTCCGGTGATTCCGGAGTTCCCCTGTTGATGACTGTCCCTGGCACTATGGCCTCGGCAACCCTTTTGTCGGCTTCTATCTTCTCCTCGCCCATCCTGGTCTCCTCGCTCAGTCTGCCCTTCTCCATTACGGCTGCGGACAGATAGTCTTTCAGACTGTAGACGCGATCCGCCTTACGCGATTCGGTCTTACCGTCAGCGCCCTCGTACTCCTCAGACTGTATCCTGTCCTCAGTGATGAAAAACTTGCTTCCGTCGGTAGCCGACACCACCGGTATCTGCCCGTCGTTGCTTTCGGACAGCACGAAGACAGGGACCGTCCTCCCGTCCTTATCCGTTACGTTCGCCGCTCTTACCCTCCTGGCGAAATCCATTGAGGCGTCATCGGAGTCCTTTCCGTCTACTGCCGGCTCTCCTATCCAGAACTGACCGATCCTTCCATACAGCTCGGCCTTCTCGGCCGTCCTCTGCTCCGCCTCTTTCTCCCTGTAAAGTCCGTCAAACGTCTGGAGCCTCGCGGAAGCGCCTATATAATTCTCTATCGTCTTGCCGAAGGCCCTTATCCGCTCCGGGCTCATATCAGTGTTGCCCTTCACGAGCTCCGACATCAGAATCGAGTACTTGTCAGCCTCCTCCGTTCCTGAAGGCCTGAGGCTCTCGCCGGTCTCTTTCGGGTAGGCCCTCGAATAGTCGGTATAGTATTCTATCTGTTTGTCCGAATAGCCGTTATTCCTGAGCATACCCTCAAGAGTGGATTTTGCCGCCGAGTAATTCTTCTTCGCCACAAGGTATCTAGCCCCCGACACGGATCCGCCGAGTAGCATAGTAGGCGCGAACGAGGACACGAGGATCCACTGCTGCCGCCAAGTGGCCATATTCTCCAGAGCGCTCTTGTCTAGGCCCGTGACCTTGTTCCAGAAAGCACTGTCCCATTCCTCGCCGACCTCTCCGAAGATACCGTTGTATCCGCCTTTCTTAAGGAACTCCCAAACGTCTTTGTCCTTGAACATATTGGCCACCTGCGCCGGAACTCTCTTGCCCACCGCGCCGAAGAGAGGCCCGAATGCCTTCTTAAGCATCGGGTCTATCATCGTGCCGCCTCTGGATTCGGTGGAGTTGTCAATAGCGCTCTTGATGAAGGAATTTGCGACGGCTGAGGCCTTGATGTCCTGCAATCGGCCGTCTTCACCGACGTTGGCCAACAGCTCATCCGCCATATTGGCGTAGGTTCCGGGCATCAGCACCGTTTGCGCGGTGCCTTTCGCCAGATCGGTAGTCAATCCTATCCCGTATTTCGCCGCGGCGTTCACGGCTTTCGCCGCTGCCGTTCTCGCGGCACCCGCCGCCTTCGCCCCGCCCTCGCCGATTATATCGGCCGTCAGTCGCGCCGTGGTCTTGACGGCGGCCCTCTTGAGGCCTATCGACGACGCCTCCCTGCCGAGCCAGCCGGCGAAGGCCTTTGTCGCCGCCGTGGACGCGGCCTTGACGCCAGCGCCCGCCAGCATAAACTGCGCCATATACATAGCGGAATCCGCCGCTCCCGATCCGGCCTCATAGCCGCTCTTCATCTTGCCCTCCATAAGACCCTGAGAATTGAGCCTTATGTAGAAGGCTTTCACAAGCGCCTTCTCCGAATCCGAAAGGATGCCGTCAAGCTCGTTCTCGTCAGTGAAGGTCGCCTTGCCTAACTTATCCTGGATCTTCTTCAGAACGGAATGCGCCTTGGTCTGGTCAACTATGGAGTTGATGCCCATTGTCCAGAAGTCGGCCGTCGACATCGTGTCGCCGAAGCCCTTGATAAAGGCCTTGCCCTCTTTCGTTCCCACGACCGGGGCGCTCACCATATCCTCGGCGGCGTTACTCATACGAAGCGCCGTCCTGTAATTCTCGACGTCATTGATGCTCTCCCTGTCCTTGTCGTCCATAAGGTTCCTCGCGGTCAGCGAGACGCCTCCCTCAAAGTCGTCCGCCCCGTGGCTCAGCCCCGACTCGACGGCGGTGTTATGCCTGTACGGGCTCGACTTGATCCGCTTCCTCGCCTCCTCCGCCAGAGCCTTGGAGCTCTCGGATAAAGCGCGGCGCGTCTCCGCGAAACCCGGGGAGGCCACCTCATCGCTTATTACCCGCTCCCTCTTAGCTTTCAGCTCCTGGTACTCCTCAAGATTCTTATCATAATCCGGCGCCGTCAAGGCGTGCTCGGCGTCAATCTGAACGTCCTTGTGCCATTGAGACAGTTCCCCGAGTCTCCTTCCCTCGGGTGAGTCGTCGAAATCGGCCACGCCGTCGTAATCCTCCGGAGTGTGCGCGACATTGGCCCGCGCCGCGGCCTTAGCGCCCTCGGCGCCTTTCGCCGCCGCCTCGGCCTCTCTTCTTGCCTTAACCCTATCAGCCTTCGACTGATATGACATTCTTGCCTCCTGGCCCTTCTCATAATCGGTGCGCCGGTCCTCAATAGATAGAGTCCTCGTGGCGCTAGCGTTTGGATGCAGCGCCTTATAACTGTCGAATCCTGACTTATACTCCTCATCGTTCCATCTACCGCTCACGTCCTTGCCGAGCGCGTCGTTAGCCGACACGTTGTAATTACCCACTATGTTCACATTACGCAGTCTCTGGACCTTATACTCTCCGGGGTATTCCTTGCCGAGACGCTCTTGCTTCTCCCCGAAAGCCTGGCCGCTCACCGTCTTGGTGAAGGTCCGGCCTCCGTGATTAAGAGTAACAAGATAGTCTGCGTCCGGGACCAGCTGATCTCCGGATCTGACGTCCTCGATGCGCTGATATGCGGCTTGGTAGCCGTGGGCGTTGTTATGAATCTTATCATAAGACTTAAGGACGTCCTCGCCTGTCATTAGACGCGTCTCCGTACGTCCTCCATTGTCTGAAAGCTGAAGTATATAATCTCTGTTGTCGACCGCCATATCTCTTATATTTATTTTCCAAACATACTGTCCAGCGGATCGGAGCCGCCCTGTTCATTATTTATATCGTCCCACATTGAGCCACCGGAATCCTCCTCGTGAGCCATACTCCTGACATTGGATTTCTTCTTCAGGATCCTGTCAAGCTCACGCCTTGCCTCCAGCCCATCATCAGTGTTTAGGTACTTAAGCACGAACTCAACGTCATTAAGTGACGCGTCGTCCTCACTGAATCTCTTACCTGTCCTCGCGTATTTCGCCGAGCGCATTTTGTCGGCCAATGTCGATAGCACCGCATCTCTCTCTGATTTGTTCTTGAAGCCTATCTCGTTCTTTGCCCCAGGATTGGACGGAGAATCGTATGGCAAAAACTCTTCTGCGCCGCTTCCGCCGCTTTCGCCGCTGATATATCGTGACTTTGTCTTGTTGAGGTCCGCCGATGACGCCGCCTGTTTTGCCCTCGCGTTATTTGCGGCTATCTGGCTATTGCCGACAAGCCTGCTTGTCTCCGCTTTGTAGGCGTCTGTGTTGGCCTTAGCCACGGCGCTCAATCTCTTAGTGTCCGCGTCCGCCTCGGCCTTTACCCTGCCGGTGCGCGCGTCGTAGGCGCTGATGGCTGCATTATATCTAGCCTGCGCGGCTGATGCGTCACTGTTCTTGATCTGACGATCGTACTGTGCAAGACCAAGTCCCATCGCCTGTTTGGACCTCATAAGATCGCTGCGAAGGGCGTCCTGCCTGTCTCTGATATTCTGCATCCTCCTCATCCTCTCCTCGTCGCCCACGCGAAGCCTATAGCCCAAAGCGTCTATCCTAGGACCGTCATCGGCCCTCTGATTGCTGGCGCCGTGGGCCACACCTACCAGATTGGCGATACCGGACAGTCCTCTCGTCAGACCTTCTACGACGAGCCTCGCCCTGTCGGCCTTAGCCTTGCGTTTCTCGTAGACCTCAGTCTCATCGCGCTGCTTCTCCATATTGCTCACAAGCTCCGTGTAATAATCTATCGGTGCCCTATACGACTTCTCCACAGCGGATCTCTCGGTCGCCCTGTCATCCGCTGAGGTCTCAGTGGCCTTATAGAGATCGTCAGACAAGTCGGAGAGACGACTCTGCTCCGGATTGCCCGTGGAAGCTTCGTAAGCTGTAGCAGCTGCTCCGCCTGTCACCTCTTCTGGCTGATTGTCGGCTTGGTTGATGGTCCGCGGCTCCTCCGGCAAAGGTGACGCGCCCGTAACGGAACTCACCTCCTCGGCATTAGAGGCCGGCACCACTTCTCGTGATAACCCCGCCCCCTCCTCCGTATCATAGGTCTTGCCGAGCTCGCCCGAAGGATCCCCCACACCAGGATTCACTCTCTTCGTGGCGCTCATACCCTCGGCTTTATTTATCTTACTCATATTATGGGCTTCTTTACTGGTTGACTTAGAAACTGATCCTTAATTGTATCATTGAGATTGGCGTTCGCGGAAGCGACATTATCAGCGTTGGAGCCGAGAGCCTTGGCGTCTCCGGTACTACCGTCAGCCTTAGTGCCCGCACCTGCCAGACTGCCTGCGAAGGACGATAAGGCCCCGGACACCTGCGATGCCGCCTTTGCGGTCTCGGCTGCTTGCGCCTTCTTTTCGGCGATCTGCTGGCCCTTGAGTTGCGCGTCCCTGTTGAGGTATAGCCTCTCCGCGTCGTCCTTGTAAGACGAAGCGTTGGCGGCGACGTTGGCTATCGTGTCTCCGACGCTCCTGTTCGCCGCCTCCTTCTGGGCCACAAGCGACTGCTCCGTGCCTCCCGCCACAGTGTTAGTAGCCCTGGCGTTCTTGTACTGCTCCGAGAGCAACTCGCGCTGCTTGCCTAGAGCGCTCTGTACATCGCTCCTATCTATGTAGTTCTCGGCCAACTTGCCCGAATACCACCTTTTGTTGTCACGGACTTGAGTGTTAAGCAGCCTGTTTGCCTTCCGGTTCTGCTGTTCGCTCTTCACTGTCCCGTAAATGGCGGAGGCCAACGCAGCGGCAGCCGTCAATGCAGTAAGTATCATATTCGACGATTTTATATTGTTCTCCGCAAATATACCTAAACAACAACTTTAATACGTACTATCTTTGCGCCTGAGAAACACTTATTTATGCAGCACTAATGTTCCATTAGAGAAGTAGTAAGCGGCCTTAAACGACTAGCAAAATACCACAAGATCTCAAGCTAGGACGTGTGAATGCCCGATGCTTACAGGGTCTGATGCTTATAAGGTCTGATGCGGCAAAGACGTACAGCGCTGGGTGCCCAATGCGTATGTGGTCTTCGAGAGTGAAGGCTATGTAGAGAATGAGAATAAGTTATTAAGTACAACCATCCGAGATGGACCCGGCCGGGGGTCCTTGCCTTATCCCCCCCCCATATGTCACACGCGCGGCGACAGTCGCTTTTCTGGGCGAGGCGGACCGGGGAAACATAGGACGGACGAGAAGCCGAGAAACACGAGAAAACAGGGCTTTTCTGGCGGATCCGCTTACGGGCCAGGTGACGACGGAGGAAGGAGTCATCCTGTTACTCGGTTAGTCTGGTAGTATGGTAATCAAAAAAGGCCTTAAAGCGGCGTTGAAATAGGGTTCAAATCCTATTAGGATTCAAAATATCATTGACTATCAGATACTTAGGCTCAAACAGGGACTAAACAGGGACTAAATCTCAGATCCTCGCAGAGCTTGTGCCATATTTTGGCACAAGCTAAGAGTTTGAGGCCCAAAATATTATGTTAAGTTGTAAACGTCTACTAATCAAGTATTTACGTATAATACTCTGATAGCCAGTCAGTTATGTGATTTCGGGAAAATCCGTCCTTTGGGGTCGGCGGACGGACCTAGCCGTTATGGCCTTATGGGCCCTTCCGACGCGCTTTTGGGGTCTGCAAGTCTGCGACGAAAAGGGCGGCGCCTCCCTAGCGCCGCCCATAAGGCGTAAAGGCTTCGAAGGCCTATGCCTTCACCCAGAATCTGAAGGCCTTGCCGTGTTTAGGATAAATCCTGCGACCGTTCCTCGTGATATACTTGACGAACACATAATGGCCGTCGGGCCTTACTTCTTTAGCATTATGAGAGTTGTCCATTTCCTTACACCTCCTTCTTGCCTACGGCTGATGGCGAAGCCTTGTTGTGCCTTCCCTGCGGAAGACAAGAAAGCCCGATATTGGGAGATACCGGGCTTTGAGTCCTTAGATGAAGGATTACCTTAAAGGAAAGGAGGTGCAATCCTGTCTAACCCTCATAATGCTGTCGCAAATGTATGAACTAAAATCGGCAAAACCTAGAATTTTCGTAAAAAGCACAATCCTATCCTGCTTTCCGCCTGAAACAGTGCTTTATGTCAAAAGGTCGAAAAATCGGCCAAATAGATCGGATTTTATTGTCGGAAGGCTGTTAACAATAAAAGCAAAAAATCCATAAAGTCACCACAGGTGCAGTTTATATAGTTCCACGTGTGGAACATACCTATATTGACAAATTATGTTTTTTAGGATTATTATTGTTAACATTGTTAACATTTGGCCATATCGCAGTAATTATCAATTGGTTAGCTGTTAACAATACCCGTTAACAATAGCGTTAACAATGTAATTTATTGTTAACACAAACAAGGGCTCGCGTTGTTATTGTTAACAATAACTTTTATCTATTGTTAACGCACTCAGGCTCTGAGTGGCACTTTCGCCTTATGTCAAAAGGAGGCATTGTTAACACTTTTTCGACCTTCCGAGACCAATTCGACTGAGGGGCCGGAAGGCCCGAAGGAATGGCGCCGAAAAGGGCGGAATTGAAAGGCCGTTCTGAAAAATGACACGAAATAATTGGAAAGAATGAGGCGTATAATTATCTTTGTACGGTAACTTGTGTGCGCAATTATTTGGTTTGATTCTTGTAGTTGATTCTATAAAAGGCCCTTGATATGAAAAAAATTCCTATAAAACTTGATAGCTGTCCTATCATAGAATCAGTGTTTGAGATTCGCTTTGATTCTGATATAGACCGTGAGGTTGTGTTTCCTTTGGTTTACAGCGCGATCGAGAAGGATTTTCAGCCGCCTCAGCCTCTTCAGGTTCTGCAGATTCCGGAGAACATCAGGTCTATTGATCCTAATTTACAATTTCAGCCCAGTTATCGACTTGTGTCAATAGGCGATCCGAATGTGTCGCTACAAATCGGGCCTCGAGTTATAGTTTTCGGATTCACGCGGGATTATAAGGGCTGGGAGGCCTTCTTAAGTTACGTGACTAAATATCTGGGTGTCCTGGAGGGGACAAAGGTTATACGCTCAGTGCAAAGAATCGGCTTTCGAGTAATCAATTTCTTTGACTGGGACATCTTTAGAAAAGGAACCGACCTTAAAATTTCGTTGGCCGGGAAGGAGTTGCCATTATTGGACACGTCTCTCAGGACCGTATTTGAGGACGGCGACTATAAATCCACTGTCAATGTCATCAACAATGCGACTTTGAACAGGCCTCTTTCCGTTCGGGTCGGCTCTATAATAGACATAGACACAAGCACAACCCATTGCGATGAGTTTTTTTCTAATTTCACGCGTTATATGGGCAAAGCGCACGACGTCGAGAAATCCCTGTTTTTCAGCTTGCTTTCAGATGAACTTATTTTGAAATTAAAACCAACATATCAATGACAGTATTTGACGAGTTGCTTTACTTGAATATGGGCATAGCCCTGTCGTCATTCCCGACGTCGGGCGATGCGTCGCGGTTTGTCCGTAACGGCGAATGCGCTACATTTGGCTTGGAGGCTCCGTATAGGCGGGATGACTCTCAATTGAGGATCTCGACATATTCAATCGGTAGCGAGGCGGATCTTCGTCCTAAAAGGGACTTCCGAAAGCTCTATTCTGATATAGCCGAATCCGATTGGTTCGGGAGGTCCTATAAAGGTAGGTCGCTGGGGGATTTCATAAAAGTGGATTATTAGGATATGGCCTATCTGATTGCCGGTACAAGTTCGATCTCTCAGGGCTCCATCGTGGATGGTGTGGATTGGGGGCTTGACGTTAACCCGTTGGGGATCGTGCTTTCCAATGAGTGCGACATTCGTAACGGGAAGCTGAGTTATGTGGTATTGGCCGCTCTTATTCCGGCTAGAGCCACAATAATTGATTCGGAGGAGTTCAAGAACAAAACGATGGGTATTGAGGATAAGGTCGTCAGCAATAAAAGATTCGTTCCGATTAAAAATTTCCTTGACGGCTATATATACAACAAGGGAGTGACGCGATATTATTTCATCGATCCTAAAGAGGCCTTTGAGGCCCCGTATCTTTTTGTCGACTTTCAGCATCTTATTTCAAAGCCGATAGAGACTGTACAAACGCTTGATGTGGTGGCCAAATTGCCTTCTCCTTATGTTGAGCAAATGATGGTGCAATTCGCGTCTTACATTGCCAGAATCCCCACGGAAAGGCAGGAGGACACAACTGCGATCATTGATGACATTATTGAGCCATTCAAAAGGGCTTAGTGGCCAGACTGAGAGATGACGAATTCTCATAAACGTTATAGTTGAGCTTCTTTATTTCCGAAGCTATCAGTCAAGATCGAGACAACATTATCGGCTCTTTTAAGGTCTTTTAGAGACTTTTCGTGTTCTTCTCACTTCCATCAGGCAGGTGGTCGAAGGCTGTCATAGCCTTCGCGCGCTCCGCGTCGGCGATGTCGATGTAAGGGCGCATGGACGAATAGGAGCTGTGTCCGGTCCAGCGCATCACGATGTTCGGCGGGATGCCGAGAGTTAGTGCGTTGCAGATGAAGGTGCGGCGGGCTGTGTGGGTACCGACCAGTTCCCACTTTGCTTTCGTTTCCTCCTTGCGTTCATTGCCCACATAGTAAGCGCGTGTGATAGGTTCGTCGATCCCAGCCAGGCGGCACACCTCTTTGATGTAGTCGTTCATCCTCTGATTGCTTATCGGCCAGAATACGCGTCCGTCGGGGCAAGGCTCATCGACGTAGCGGCTCAGGATCTCCTGAGACCATTTGTTGAGTTCAATGTTAAGGGTGTCCGAGGTCTTGACTGTCGTGATGTTTATTGAGCCCTCTTTAACGTTGCTCCACTTGAGGTTCATCGCATCGGAGTAGCGCAGTGAGGTCGTGGCGCAGAAGCAGAACACGTCTCTCACTCGTGATAGCGAGGGTTTGTCTTTGAGATCGGCAGTCCACACGCGCATAAGCTCGTCCCAGCTTAAGAAGACGACGCGGTTGCTGATGGTCTTGAGTTTCGGCCGGAAGAGGAGGTAGTCCTTAGGCGCTCCGTAGCCTTTTGCCTCGGCCCAGCGCAGGAACCAACGCAGGAAGCCTAGCTGCTTTACTATTGTGGAGTTGCGCAGCAGCACCCTGTCGCGTAGGAAGCACGTCCAAGATGAGAGGCCTGCCTCGTCCATCTGCTGAAGGCGGAGCGAAGGGCGCCAGTCCAGCAGGTGCCTCTTAAGCGCGGCGAACTTCTGGTAGGTGGCCTTTGTCCAGGCGTTGCGTCTGCCGCACTCGGTGCAGAACTCGTCGATCATCTCCGGCAGCTTGGGGTCGCGCCGTTCCTCGGGAGAGCCTGTGATCTGGCGCAGACGCTGACGCAGGTCTTCCTCGGTCGGTTCGCGATCGGCGGTCTCGAACTCCGAGAAGGCCTTGTCGGCGGCTGCTATCAGTTTGTCTATCTCTCTGTTGATGCGGTCGGCGGGGATGCGCATACGGCCGTGGTAGCTGCCTTTGGAGCAGCGCTGTTGGTCGGGGTCCCAGCGGTCCAGCGACACGCGGTAGCCCACGTTGAGCGACACGATGTCGTGTGACTCGTTCCACTTGATGCGCAGCCTCAGAGGCGCGTCCTTGGCGTCCTTTTTCATTTTTGACGGGACAACCAGGTAGATTCTTCTTATTATCATATAGCGTTTAATTAATAATTACTAATTAAGCGCTGATGGGTGGCTCTTTTTTTATTTGCTCTTCTCTATTATGCTTATCAGCCTGTCTATGTGCTCCTGACTTTTGGACAGCAGCGCCTGCTGGCTCTTCAGAGCCTCCAGTAGTGCATTGTTCTCCTCTTCCTTGTTCTCAATGCTCGCGTTCGTGGTGTTGCCGTCGCCCTTCACGGTCTGGCTGATGCTCTTCTCGCTCCTCAACATCTCGCCCTCACCTGTCATAAGCCAGCCGGGATCAATTTCCGGAAATACAGAAATAATCTTATTTTTCATATAAGATGAAATATTTTTTGTTTTGCCTTTCTGTATATCATATATAGCTTGAGGCCTTTCTAACCCAATTCTTTCAGAAAAAGATTTCGCATTTAAGCCACTATATTTCAATAGCTTATCAATAATGGCGTTTCTCATATTACAGATATTTTCTTAAAAACTCTTGCAATTACAGATTATTTCTGTATATTTGCAATCAGTTACCTGCACAAAGAAATGAATAAATAAATAAATTTCAAAATATTATGGGAACTAATTTTCGCAAAGGCGCTCTTGCGCTGTTATCCGTAATCTCGCTTGTTGGCATTATGTCAGAGCCTTCGGGCTCTCTCGCTGTTTGGGCACTCTGCGAGTGCGCCTGTATGACCGTTTTCGCGCTGTCATCGAGGGCGCTTATAAGGCTTCTGGACAAGGAGGGCGACGAGAGATGCTGAGCGTTGGTGATAGTTTCAGCGTGCGCCCCGGACGCGTCGACGACGCCGACACGGCAACGATTTCGGATTTGCTGATGACAGGAGGTGGCACAGTGGGAGAGCAGACGATCCACTACGAGCTTCGGCTCGAGCGTAAAGGGCGCTATTGCTGCCTTGAGTCTCTGACGGGGCGCCAGATCTGCGGTCTCATTGAAGTTGGCATTTTAAGTACGCCGCGAGGCGCCTAATTATTCAATACTAAAGTTACCTACCCCGCAGTGATGCGGGTGTCTTATCGGGAGCGGCGTTAGCCGGCTGAACAATTGCGCTGATGGGTGGTTAAGCATCGCGTAAGATGACACTAAAGGAGGTGGGATCCCTCGCCCGATAACTAATTTCTAAATTTTGAAGTTATGCTTAAAACAATTGGCGAAATGACCGAGGTGGAGTTCATCTCCATCATCCGCAACGCGGTGGCTGACGAGGTGTCCAAACAGGTGACCATTCAGAGGGGGCCCAAACTGGTCAAGGGCCTTAAGGGTCTTGCTGACCTTTTCGGGGTCACGGTAAGCGGCGCGAAAAAACTAAAGGCATCCGGCATTATCGATGAGGCCATCTCACAGCACGGGCGTCTCATCATCACCGATGCGGATAAGGCCATTCGCCTTTTTCAAACAAGACGATAGATATGGCAAAAAAGCAAAGCATGCGGTCAAGGATCGCGTCCCTGGAGCCCGGCGAGAGCCTGCTTCTTAGAAATCAGAAATGTTCGTGCGTGTGGGCCACGACCTACTCACTTAAGCGCGACACCGGCAAGGTGTTCAGCGCGCGAAAGGCGGGCCCGTCGACACTCCGCGTCACACGCATCGACGGCGTGCCTCACACTAAGTAACTCATTTTAAATCTTATATATGGAACCAATTATCATTCAAGTACAGTTGGTGGCCTCAGAGTCACTACTGTCGACCGTCAGCAAGATTGCCGATGCCCTCAACTCGCAATCTGTCAAATCTATTGTGCGCCCGCAGGCTAAGCCGACGACGGAGCCCGCCGCGGCCTCAGCCACAGCGCAAGCGCAGCAGCAAAAAAGACGCGCAACGGTACATGAGCCGCAGGCAGCCGATGCCCCCCAGGGAGTTATGACGGAGACACAGCCTAAGAGTGCGCCTGGCGGAGACCAGATTTCTGATCCCGAGTTGAGGGAGGCGGTCAAGGCCGCTAACCACGCATCATCGCCGAGCGCGGTTAGACAGATTTTTGCCGAGTTCGGCATAGCAACTAGCATTGACTGCCCGCAGGCGCGCCGCGCTGAGTTATTGTCTCGACTTGTAGATCTCGCCAACAATGCCCACTAATCACGCCCTTTTATCGCCGTCCTCCTCGATGAGGTGGATGTCCTGCTCGCCCTCCGCCGTTATGGAGTCCAAATTTCCCAATAAGACTACGCCTTATGCGCAGGAGGGCACGATAGCTCACGCGATGGCGGAGGCCTGTTTGTGCGCTTATCTCGCTAATCTCGCTGATGGTCCGGCACATATTAAAGAGGAGGTCACTGATAGTTATCTTAAGGAGCTTACCGCGAGAGATGTCGACGGTGGCCCTATAGACGCATCGGATGACTACTTGGATAGGGTACTTCTCAGGTTATGGAGATCCTGCCGCGAACTTGGAGTGGACCCCGAGGATATGCTCAAGACAATCTACGACAACTATGTTCGCATTGTGCTTGAGGATTTTGAAGTCGCGCGGGGCAAGGATAAGAATGCTGTTCTGCTCATCGAGGCTCCGCTGAAGTTATCCGAGTACATACCGGAGGGCTTTGGTTCGTCCGACGCCGTGATCCTCTATGGAGATACACTTCGTGTCTACGACCTTAAGTATGGCAAGGGGGTCAAGGTCGATGCCGACCACAACCCGCAGATGATGTGCTATGCCCTTGGTGCGCTGCTCGGACCAGCGGAACTCTACGACACTGACAATGTGGTTATGACAATCATACAGCCGCGTCTATCTCACGTTTCGTCATTCGAGATGACCGCTGCCGATCTGATGCGTTGGGCTCTTGACGACCTTAAGCCTAAAGCTGAGAAGGCCTACAAGGGAGAGGGCGAGCAGACCCCCGGAGATTGGTGCAAGTTCTGTCGCGTCGCTCCTGTGTGCAAGGCTCTGGCCGCAGAGGCACTTTCGGAAAAGGACGAGCCCCGCGTGATGAGCGAGGCCGAGGTCGCCGAGAGTCTCGGCAAGCTCAAAATGATCAAAAGCTGGATAGACAGTCTAGAGGCTTGGGCCCTCGACAAGGCGCTCTCCGGCGTCAAATACCCCGGCTATAAGTTAGTTGAGGGCGTGACGCGCCGTAAGATCGTCGACATGGATGCCGCCTTAGCCGAACTCAAGAAGAAGAAGTTCCGAGAAGCGGATGTGTGCAAGCCAAAGGAGCTGAAGGGGCTGACCGAGCTTAAGAAGATCCTCCGAGCGGAAGCCTTCGACAAAATACTCGGCCCTTTCATAGTCAAGCCTCAGGGTGCGCCTACTCTTGTTCCTGAGGATGATCCGAGGCAGGATCTTAACAGCGCAGCGGTTGATTTCGCGAATGTGCCTGATGTTAAACAATCTAATTCATAATAAAATGGAAAACACGCAACAAACTAAAGTCATTATCGGCGAGGTGAAATTGTCATACGTTCATCTACTTAAGCCGGATGCTATTGAGGGCTCTGAGCCTAAGTATTCCGTCAGTTTAATTATACCAAAGAGCGACAAGGCCCTTGTGTCCAAGATCAAGGACGGCATTGATGCCGCAACCATTATTGGCGTGGCGTCCAAGTTCGGCGGCAAAAAGCCGTTAGCTCTCAAAACGCCTCTTCGTGACGGCGATCTGGAGAGGCCTGATGATGATGCTTATGCAGATAGCTTCTTCATCAACGCCAATTCAAAGAGGCCGCCGGAGGTGGTTAAGTCGCAGATTGTGATGGGCAAACGCCAGCTAGTGCCTATTAATGATGAGCAGGAGATCTATTCAGGGTGCTATGGTTATGCGAGTGTCAACTTCTTCGCATACGACAGTAAAGGCAACAGAGGCATAGCCGCCGGTCTCAACAACGTACTTAAGACACGCGATGGCGAATTTCTCGGCGGACGCTGCTCGGCTGACTCGGATTTTGCCGGCATAACACTTCCGGAAGAGGAGGACATCCCGGAGGAGCTGATGAGTGACCCGGTTTAGTCTACGCTTTAAGGGCGGGAATAAGTCCCCATGAAACGGATAGGGGTATAGCCCTTTAGGCGGTTCGACTCCGTCTCCCGTCCCCAGCCGCAGTGATGCGTTTCTCGTTACTTATTAATGTTTTTTCTGAACAAGCCCCGCCGAGGGCGGAACCGCGGCGGGGTCCCAACAACACAACGTAATGGCTAATTGCAAGACAGGTAAGAACGGTAAGTTCGTGAGCATCGTATGGACTGATGCGATGATTAATAGGCTTCGTAGGGATTTCCCTACGATGCTCAACAGTGACGTCGCACTGGAGTTAGGCGTGTCGATGAGTACTATGCATCGCAAAGCGCGTGAGCTTGGGCTGCGTAAGTGTAACGAGTTTAATGACATTAACGCTTATGCAATCAGGCGCAGATCCTCCATTGCGCAACGCTGCAAGCCCAACTCCGGGTGGTTTAAAAAGGGTGTGCACGCCTGCCCGGAAAAGGAGTTCGTCAAGGGGCACCCGCCATTGACCGGGGAAAAAGAGACCGCGCGGCTTAGGAAGATGTCCGAAACGAGGCGTCGCCTCATTGACTCGGAGAGGGTGAGGATGAAGTATGGGCTACCAAGGCAGACAAGAATTAAGTTGAAATAAAGCAATGCGGAGATTACATATAGACATAGAGACATACTCATCGGAGGATCTCAGCAAGTGCGGAGTCTACCGCTATAGCGCATCTGAGGATTTTGCGATCATACTGATAGCCTATGCCATTGATGAGGGGCCCACGCGCATCATCGAGACTGGCTCTGGTGAGGCGCGCCCTGCGTGGTTCGACGAAGCTCTTGAGGACCCGAACGTCATTAAGATGGCACACAACGCGCATTTCGAGAGGGTCTGTCTTGGGTCCGTCCTAGGGCGTACTTTGGACCCGCGTCAGTGGGAGTGCTCTATGGTGCAGGCCGCCAGGTGCGGTCTTCCGCTCTCGCTCGCCCAGGTGGGGGCGGCCCTCGGACTGGAGCGTCAGAAGATGACGGAGGGCGTTAACCTCATAAGGCTTTTCTGCACTCCGCAAGACAGCCCTCTCTTCAAGATGCACCGTGTCCTTCCTAGCGAGGCACCGGACAAGTGGCGGATCTTCTGTGATTACTGCATCAGGGACGTGGACGTGGAAAGAGAAATAGTCAAGGCCACAGAGTGGCTTAAGGTGTCGTCCTTCGAGCGGGAGCTATACGCGCTTGACCAGGAGATCAACGACAGAGGGGTTCTTGTGGATCTGGACTTTGTCGAGAAGGCCTCCGCCATAGATGCGACATACAAAGCTCATCTTAACATCGAGGCGATACGGCTTACCGGTATGGATAACCCTAACAGCGTCACACAACTCAAGGGGTGGCTCTCAAGTCGGGGCGTCGACGTGGACAGTCTTGACCGTAAGATGCTTGCCGATCTGCGTAGCGGTACCGAGGGCCCGGTCCGAAGGATGCTTGAGATCCGTTCAGAGATGGGCAAGACATCGTGTAAGAAGTATGACACAATCAAGGACACTGTCAGTGCGGACGGCCGTGTCAGAGGGCTGACTCAGTTCCACGCCGCAAGGACGGGACGTTGGGCAGGGCGCCTCGTTCAGATGCAGAATCTGCCGCAGAATCACATAGAGGATCTTGACTTCGCCAGAGGCTGCGTGTATGATATGGATGTTGACACTCTTGCTCTAGGCTACGGCAACGTCCCGGATGTGCTCTCACAGCTCATCCGCACGGCCTTTGTGGCCTCCCATGGTAAGACCTTTGCGGTCTGTGACTTCTCTGCCATTGAGGCGCGAGTAATAGCGTGGCTGGCGGGTGAGGATTGGGTTCTTGACGTCTTCCGAAGCGGGCGAGACATCTATTGTGAGACCGCGGCGATGATGTTCAAGGTGCCCGTTGAGAAGCACGGGGCTAACGCTAATCTGCGTCAGAAGGGTAAGATAGCCGTTCTGGCGCTGGGATATGGAGGGGGCGTCAAGGCTCTTGAGGCTATGGGCGGGGCTCGTATGGGTCTCTCTGCCGATGAGATGAAGGAGATAGTAGACAAGTGGAGGGCGGCTAACCCGGCGATAGTGTCTCTTTGGTCGGATCTGGAGACGGCGGCCTATGAATCCTTCTCAACACGCGGGGCCGTAGAGGCAAGACACCTCACGTTCGCAATGTGTCTGAACGGCGCGATGACTGTGACGCTCCCATCCGGCCGTATGATCGTCTACCCGGACATAGCTCTCACGACCAATCGCTTCGGTCGTAAGTCGCTCAAGTTCAAAGGGGTGGGCCAGAAGACCAAACAATGGGGCTGGATAGAGACCTACGGCGGCAAACTCACGGAGAACGTGGTGCAGGCCATCGCCCGTGACTGTCTGGCCGAGGTCATAACGAAGACCGAGCACGCCGGCTTCCCAATTGTCTTTCACGTTCACGACGAGATCATCTGTGAGGTTGACCGTGATGCGGACCTCCAATCAATACAGGCGATCTTCGCCGAACCCGTCAGGTGGGCCCCGGGGCTGCCTCTCAAGGGAGCCGGTTACACAACGAAATACTACAAAAAGGACTAACTAATGGACACCTATAGAATAACGGTAGGAAGAAGTAGGACTGCTGCTACTTGGTCTTGTAAGAATGTCAGCTGGGGTGACCTGCGCGAAAGGTTGTCGCGGGTCAAGAGGACCAGAGAGACGTGCTCTGAATATGTCTCTATGACCAAGGCCGCGAAGGGCGCGGCAAAAGATGTGGGAGGCTTCGTAGGTGGGGCCTTTGTCGGTACTCAGCGTAGGGCGATAGACCTTGTGAGTCGATCGCTGGTTACTCTCGACATCGACTACGGCTCGACTACGACACCTGAGGAGGTGCGTAAGTCTCTCGAGGGCAGCACTTGGTGCCTCTACTCCACACACAGCAGTACGGAGAAGGCCCCGCGTTACAGACTCGTTCTGCCGCTCTCCAGAGAAGTTACGGCAGATGAGTATGTGCCGATAGCGAGGAGGATAGCAGAGACGGTCGGGATAAATCTCTTTGATTCGTCTACCTATGAGCCGTCGAGACTGATGTACTGGCCAAGTGTGCCGTCTGATGCGGACTACGTCTTCCGGCAAGGCGAAGGATCTCCTATTGACGCGGACATTCAGCTCGCCACTTATACGGATTGGCGCAACCCGATTGAGTGGCCGATTGATCGCAGGACTTCCAAATTAGTGCAGGGTCACGGCTCGAGACAGGAGGATCCGACGCTCAAGCCCGGTCTTATCGGCGCTTTCTGCCGCGCCTATCCTATAACGGAGGCGATAGCGACATTCCTCTCGGACGTCTACTCGCCTACCGATCAGCCTGACCGCTATACATACATTGAGGGGTCCACCGCCGGAGGCCTGGTGGTCTATCAGGACAAGTGGGCTTACTCGCATCACGGCACAGATCCCTGCTGCGAAAGGCTGTGCAACGCCTTCGATCTGGTGCGCATACATCTATTCGCCTTTGAGGATGACGGTTGCGGAGAGGAGCAGCCTGGTAAGTTGCCGTCGTTTAAGTCGATGGAGTCTTTTGCGGCCAAGGACGTCAAGGTTGTCGGCCTGTTGGCCGTGGAGCGAAAAAAGGAGCTTGAAAGTGAGTTCGGAGAAATAGAGACTACTAAGCAGACGGCAAATAATGGAGCGAACGGTGCCGATCCCGATGACTGGATTCGTATGATGCACATGGATGAGAGGCGACGTACCTATCTGGCGGATCCTTACAACTTTGGTCTCATCGTCCGTAATGACCCGCGACTGAAGGAGTGTGTCATGAGGGACGAATTTCGTGGGCGCGATGTGCTGGCGCTCGACCTGCCGTGGCGCA
The DNA here is from genome assembly GCA_041667245.1 of Bacteroidales bacterium. Taxonomy (GTDB): domain Bacteria; phylum Bacteroidota; class Bacteroidia; order Bacteroidales; family UBA932; genus Cryptobacteroides. The sequence continues at coordinate 29,600 of JBAYFJ010000008.1, forward strand.
AAAGAGGCCCTGAGGAGGATTACTGGGTCAACAGCGACGACAACGGCCTGATTGAGTACGTGTCCAAGACGTACAGGCTGGCCAACAAGACGGCACTGCTGGACGCCAACGACCTCGCCGCATCTCAGTTGCGCTTCCACCCCGTGCGCGACTACCTCGAATCTCTGCAATGGGATGGGGTGCCGCGTCTTGATACTCTGCTCGTAGACTACCTCGGCGCGCGCGACACCGAACTGACGCGTCTGATGACACGCAAGCATTTGGCGGCTGCCGTAGCCAGGGTGATGCGCCCTGGTGTCAAGTACGATTACGTCCTCACGCTCATAGGCCCGGAGGGCATCGGCAAATCAACGCTCATCCGCATTCTCGCAGGCGAGTGGTTCGACGACAGTCTCACGAGCATAGAGGGCAAGGACGGTATGGAGCAGGTCAGGGGCAAGTGGCTCATAGAGTTCGGCGAGCTGACCAACTACAAGCGCTCCACGTCGGAGGCCTACAAGGCGTTCATCTCGAAGCAATCGGACTCTTACCGTCCCGCCTATGGGCGCAAGACGGAGACCTACCCGCGTCAGTGCGTCTTCTTCGCCACGACCAATGAGGCTGCCTTTCTCAAAGGTGACACGGGCAACAGGCGTTTCTGGCCTGTGCACTGTGATGCGGATCTACACGCGAAAGACGTGTGGACCGATCTTGTCGGCGAGAGAGATCAGATCTGGGCCGAAGCCATGAGCGTCTACCGCTCCGGGGAGACGCTTTACTTACCTCCGGTACTGGAGAGGCAGGCGCGATTGGCGCAGAATGCCTGCAACGAGTTGTCCGCTGATGACAGGATGGGCGTTATCGAGGATTATGTTTTGCGACGTCTTCCTTTCGATTGGGACACCTACTCGATGCAGCAGCGAAGAGACTTCTTCCGTCTTAGTAAGCCTGTGGCAGATGGCGAGGCGTACAAGGAGAGGGAGACCATAAGCGCTGTGGAGGTCCTTTCCGAATGCTTCGGGCAGCAACTCGACGACAAGACCCGTTATCGCACCAAGGAGATCAATCAATTGATGAGCGGCATTTCCTGTCTGGAGCCGGCTGGGGCTGCCAGACTCAAGTTGTATGGCACGCAGCGCATATATCGCGTGATCCGTTTGCCGGAGCCAATCAAGCCTGTCAAGAAGGAGGAGGACAATAGTGATGAGATCGGGCTTAAGCCTATTGATGATGATGAAGTTTGGGAGCAAGAAGATAGCAACAGCGATGAAGAAAGAATCGGAGAAGACCTTGGAAGCGCGTCTGGCGCGCGAAGTGGCACTAAGGGGCGGAATGGCCTTGAAATACACGAGTCAGTACCACAGGGGCATACCGGACCGCATAGTCCTGCTGAAAGGAGGAAAGACGGTGTTCGTGGAGATGAAGAGCACGGGGGAACGGCCGACCCTCCTCCAGACGCATGCGATGAATCGGTTGGAGTCGATGGGCTACGAGTGCCGGGTTATAGACAGTACGGAGGCGCTGACGGCATTTCTAAAAGTGATCGACGATGAGATATAACCCGCACGCATACCAGAGCAGGGCTGTTGGGCACATCATCGGGCATCCTTACTGCGCCCTCTTCCTCGACATGGGGTTGGGCAAGACGGTGATCACGCTCACAGCACTGAAGGAATTGATGAACGACTACCTGGAGAGCGACAAGATCCTTGTGATAGCGCCTTTGTCTGTCGCTCGTAACTCCTGGGCCTCGGAGGCCTTAAAATGGGATCACACATCCGATATGCGATTTTCTCTGATTATCGGAGGCGTGAGAGAGAGGGAGAAGGCTATGGCCTCTGATGCGCCGGTGCACGTCATCAACCGCGACAACGTGGTGTGGCTTGTCAGCGCGTTGAAGGACCGGATGTGGCCGTATGACACGGTAGTGGTCGACGAGTCGTCTAGCTTTAAGAACCCGCAATCCAAGCGTTTCAAGGCGTTGCGATCCGTCCGACCCTATATAAGACGTATGGTTCTGTTGACAGGCACGCCGTCGCCCAATGGTCTGATGGACCTGTGGAGCCAAGCCTACCTGCTGGACCTCGGTAAGAGACTCGGGAGAACGCTCACCTCCTACCGCGACCGATTTTTCAGTCCGGGGAGGCGCAACGGGGCGGTGGTCTATGACTGGCGGCTGAAAAAGGGTAGCGAGGAGATGATCCCGCGGTTGCTCTCGGACATCTGCCTTAGCATGAAGGCGAATGACTATCTGGAGCTTCCTCCGAGCATCGTGTCTCCGGTCACAATAGGTCTGGATGAGAGCGAGATGAGGGCCTACAAGGACTTCGAGCGCGAACAGCTCATGACCTGTGCCGACGGCGGCGAGATAGAGGCGCTTACCGCGGCGGCCCTCGCCAACAAGCTGTGTCAGTTTTCCGGAGGCGCTGTGTACGACACGGAGGGAGGGTGGCACGAGGTCTCGCGTGCGAAGTTAGACGCGTTGGCCGATTTGGTAGAGGGCGCCAACGGGCAGCCGGTGCTGGTATATTACGCCTACCGCCACGAGCTTGAGCGTATAATGGCGACGCTGAAAGGCTATGGCCCGGAGGAGTTCAGAGGAGAACCGGAGACGCTCAAGAGGTGGAATAAGGGTATGATTCGCGTGATGGTGTGTCATCCGGCGTCAGTGGCCTACGGACTTAATATGCAGAGTGGCGGTCACATCATAGTATGGTACTCGCTGACGTGGTCGCTGGAGCTCTACCTTCAGGCCAACGCCAGACTGCTACGCCAAGGGCAGACCAAGCCGGTGCTCATCTACAGATTGTCGTGCATAGGTACGATAGACACGAGAATAGCGTCCATACTGGAAGGAAAGGACGACTGTCAGGAGGCTCTCCTCAAGGAGATACGGATGATGAGAGAAGAACTCAAGACTTGAGCGAAAAAAGCAAAACGAACTTATATCACACGGGCAGGTGGACGCCGTGAGGCGGACGATGAAGATGATACTTTTTGTGGATGATTAATAAAATGATTAATAAATGCAACAAAACGGGCGGGAGCCCGGCCTGCCCACAATGTCGGGAATACGCCGTTAAACGTATAGACGGAAAGCCGCAGCCAAGTGGCGTCCTTAGATTAGAGGGTTGGACTTCCCCTCCCGACGCGATTTATTAAGTAAAAAAAGTATTATGGAAAATTCTATTAGGGTTCTTTCCGCGTTGCTGCTGACTGTGGTGGCGGCACCCGTTATGGCTATCATCGTAGTGGCAACCTTCGTTTTGGTCCTACCGGCGATCTGCGCGGAAGCATATAATGTCATTCTTCACTGGCTGCCGTCTGCCAAGACAAATGAAGAAAAAATCAAATAAAAAACGCAAGATATGAGAAAATTGTATTTCCGTCTATTGGTCATAATCTTTTGTCTGAGACAAAAAATAAGCAGACCTCTAAAAGTAGTCAAAGAGCGCAGAAGGATACTTGACAAGTTGGTACGATTCCGTGATCTTAGCACAGTAGGCTTTAATGTTTCGTACTACGACCCGAAGGAGGTCGTCTTCATTGCGCTCCATTATGGCTATGGATTCAAGTGCGAGACTAATAACGGGCGCACTTACTTCATTCTAAAGCGCCGGACAATAAAAGAGGACGATTATGACTAAAGACGGCAAGAAAAAGTGGCTTGTTCAAATGTGCCATTAGAGGGCGTCTATTAGGTGGTCATAGTCCCTAATTTAGTCCCTATTAGACGTAACTAATTGATAGTCAGTACCGTTTGCGGAGAGGGAGGGATAAATACTTCTGCATAATATCATTAAACATCAATATCAATCGTTATCAAAAATACTTGATATTCAACTTCTTGTTGATATATTTTGAAATGATTTTATTTGATTGATAATGACAGTACGAATAACCCACTCAAAAAAGTGGGTCAAGAACTGGGTCAATGTTGGGTCAAAAAGTGGGTCAAAACATCGGGGTTCAAAAATACCCGACTTTTGAACCTTCGGAATTCCGCTGAAATTTTATTTTACAAAGTGAGAAATAAGACTCAAAAAATGGGTCAAAAGTGGGTCAAAGAATGGTTATTACACTAACTTTGAAATAAAAGGAATCGGATATGATCATCAAACGAACAATTAAATTCTCGCTCCAAAATCAGCGTAATGCTGAAAGCCGACTTCGTATGCGTGTATCATACGATGGTAAACGACTGGATTTTCAAACCGGTATCATCCTCGATAAGGATAATTGGGATGAGGGGCAACAGCGCGTAATCCTCTTTAATTCAAGTGCTGCCCTTGCAAATGACCTTAATGATAAGCTCTCGCAAATGCAGGTAGATATGGTGTCTATCTTTCGAGACTTTGAGTTACGAAATGTGATGCCTACCACTGCAGAACTACGCTATGCTTATAAATATCATAGCACTCCGAAGCCCCAAGTCGTGGCTACGCTTCCCGAAAAAGATAGTAATGTATCTGTTCAGCAAGTGGATATAAAACCAGAGAAACCTAAAAGTAAGAGCTTGTGGAAGTGTTTTGATGAGTTTGTCAAGGTCAATGGTAAACTGAATGACTGGACTCCTGCAACACACGAGAAATTCTCGGCACTTCGTAATCATCTTACAGGGTTCGACAAAAAGCTGACCTTTGATAAGTTTGATGAAGAAGGTATTTCCAACTTCATCGATTATCTTGGTAAGAATGGTATGAAAAACAGTACCATCAACAAACAGCTGGGATTCTTGCGGTGGTTCCTGCGGTGGTGTTACGAGAAGGGTTATCACGCTAATCGTACCTTTGAATACTACAAGCCTAAGCTGAAAAATGCGTCTAAGCGTGTGGTATTCCTGACTGCTGAGGAACTGACGACCATTGAGACGATGAAGATTCCTGCCAAACAAGTGGCTCTGGGACCTATTCGAGACATCTTTCTTTTTACCTGCTACACAGGTCTGCGCTATTCTGATGCTTGCAACCTCACATGGGACGACATACACAATGGAAAGATAGAGATCGTGACGGAAAGACCTCTGACCGTATTCTTATCGAGATCAACTCAAAGGCACAGGCTATTCTTGACAAGTATGCTGACGTACACTTACCTGATAAGAAGGTGCTGCCAGTGATCAGCAATCAAAAGATGAACAAGCATCTTCATTTGCTTTGTAGGTTGGCTGGCATAGACGAACCCATCAAGACCACCCACTATGAGGGAAATAAGCGTATAGATAAGGTGCAGCCCAAGTATGAGCTTATTGGAACTCATTGTGGACGACGTACCTTTATCTGTACGGCTTTGGCCAAGGGCATACCACCTAGTGTGGTGATGAAATGGACTGGGCATAGCGATTACAAGGCCATGAAGCCCTACATTGATATTGCCGATGAAGTGAAGTCGGAATACATGAAACAGTTTGATGAATAGAATTTTGCCTCGGAATGACGTTGTATGAAATAAATTTGTTTATCTTTGCAATGTCGTTTCGAGGCACTTTAATACATTTGTCGAAACAGGTAAGATAGTTTTCTTCCCGACAAGCTTTAATTCAAAATCGTAACGATGACAGTGGCCATTTTATGGCAATTGTGTCTTAATGTATTAAA
>JBAYFJ010000009.1:0-34142 GCA_041667245.1 Bacteroidales bacterium
AAGCGAGCCTTTAACAGTGCTCGCTGCGTCTTGATTGCAGTCGCCGCAGCCCTGATTGCATCAGGTCTTGGATTGCGACATCTGATTTGTCAGACCTATATCTTGTCCCCCGTCAGCAAAGCTGGCTGCCCCCGAGGGCGATGCGCTGACATTCGTCAGCGGTCGCTTGACAGCGACTGTGCGGTGACGGTGCCGAGACCAAGTATTTGATACAGTAATTGTCTTAATAATTTAGCTAAAGTCGTATTGTCACCTACGTGGGACAATCCAATACCATCAGATTTGAGAACAAAAACGCATATAGTAGCACCGCGCTCGTAGTAAATGATTTGCGAGCGCTAAAGTTCGTGCCGGCTGTGTGGAGCTCTGTATTAGCTCTCCTCGCCGCCCGACTATTGCACGTCGATAACTGTGTTTTTGTCCACAGTTGGTCGGCCACGCCAATGTGCCTTGTAGGTCTTCAGTGTCATAATCGTGTAGCTGGTCTACTCTAAATCTGTTAGGCCGGATTCCGGAGCAGAAGCCGGAAACTGGGCAAGAAGTCTGAATTTCTGAGCAGAAGCCGGAAACTGGTTGGGTAAGTGGGGGGGGGAAAGTGCCGTGAATCCTGTTAATTTGCCCTGCAGAATAGGAGTTGTAGACTTCTTAAATAATCAGTTAAATTTTGTACCTTTGTTTTTTGTAAGATTTCAGATATGGATATTGATCTTTTGTCTAAAATAGTTAAAGGCCTCATTATCAAGAGTGACACCGTGCTTCTGCCCGGATTGGGCTGTTTTGCGGCGGATGTCGTGCCTTCTTCTTTTTCTGACAAAGGGTACACGATTAATCCTCCATATAGACGATTGTCTTTCAGACCTGTCAAGGATGGGGATAGTCTGCTTGTGGATTTTTATGCCGAGTCTAATGGTATAAGCAAGGAGGCCTCAATGAGGATTATTACTGATTTCATCGCTGAGATGAAGCAGGTTCTCAAGGACAAGAAGACCATTGTGTTTCCTGGTTTGGGGAGGTTGAGGGCAACGAGAGAGAACAACTTTTTCTTTATTGCCGATGAGGAGTTGGACATCTATCCTGCCGGTTTCGGTCTTAAGCCTGTCTCTTTGAAGACTCATTCGGAGACTGATGAGGAGGTGTCCGCAGCGATTGCTGATTTGAAATCTATTCTTTCGGGTGGACCGAAATCGGAGGACGTTGATATGGTGTCTTCAGAGCCTGAGGCGGTGATGCCGGAATCTGTTGAGACGGAAGCCGCGAGCTGTGAGGAGGAGGCGCTTGACCTCGGTATTGGGCAGGAATCTATGACAGAGAAGGAGCCTGAAAAGGCGCCCGAGGAAGTTGCAGAGCAGGTGGTTGAGGAAGAACCGGCGAAAGAGCCGGAAGCAGAGCAGGAAAAGGTTGCCGAGATGGAGCCTGAAAAGGCGCCCGAGGGAATTGCAGAGCAGGTGTCCGAGGACGTGCCGGCGAAAGTACTCGGCAGGGGCTGGCGCATTGCGTTGAGGACTTTGCTGATTGTTGCGATTGTGCTGGTGTCTGCGTTTCTGCTATTCTTCATTTTGTCGAGAGTAGCGCCTGATTTCACTGATTCGATCCTTTACACCCCGGAGGAACTGAGAATCATCAATTATTGAGATGGTGGTCTTGAGGAACAGGGGTGGAAAAAAGGTAATCGGAAGAGCCGATGATAATTTAGTATGTTGAAATGCTCATTAGAAGAACAGAAGACAATCAATTCGTAATGGAAGTGTCCGTGCCGTGTTACGACACCGACGCCTCTTTCTTTCTGAAGCCGGCAGCCTTTATGGATCTTTGCCAGGAACTGGCCTATTGGGCTGCCAGCGAGCTCGGCTTCGGTTACGATGATCTCAAGACTCAGAACACCGCGTGGGTCCTCTCGCGGATGAAATTCAAGTATTTCAATCCGCCAAGATGGAGAGACACAGTCGAGCTCGCAACCTGGCACAAAGGCGTTCAAGGCCTGTTCTACCTAAGGGACTTCGAGATGAAAGACAGAGAGGGCAATGTACTTGCGGCAGCCACAAGCTCATGGTTGATAATGGATTTGAAAGCGAGAACCTTAGTGCGTCACAACGACTGCTCTGCTTTGGTCTCAGACGACACGAAAGGCCCCTATGACGCATTGAGCCCATCCTGCGGCAAAGTGCTTATGCCAAAGGATCTGGAACCGAAGCTCGTGAAAAGCCACACAGTGTCTTATTCAGACATAGACATAATCGGTCACACCAACAACGCAAGATATGCGGTTTGGGCCATGGATACTATTGATTATCAGTTAGCTTCCGCACGTAGAATAAAGGAATTCAGCATCAATTTCAACAAAGAGACGACCCCGGGTGAAGAAGTGAAACTATTCAGAACCGTCAGACAGATTGAAGACGGGTATATATATAATGTAGAAGGCAAGATAGACGACAAAGCCGTCTTCTGTGCCGAAATAGAGTATTAACGTAGTTAGTTGTAGTTGTTTATGCAAGATTTGTTTTTCGGAATGGGTATAGGCCATTCCATTTTGCTGTTTGCATTCGTTATTGCCGTAGGCCTGTTTCTGGGCAAGTTCAAAATAAAAGGAGTAACGATAGGCTCGACGTGGATATTGTTCGTCGGCATTATAATGAGTCATTTCGGCTTCAGGGTTCCGCCTTTGATTCTTTCTTTCGTGAAAGATCTGGGTCTCATACTCTTCGTGTTCTCAATCGGACTTCAGGTAGGCCCGGGCTTCTTCCACTCGCTCAAGAAAGGCGGTCTGACATTGAATATGTTAGCCATTACATTGGTAATGCTTTCAGTAGTTGTAACTTGCGTTATTCATCTCGTGACCGGGGAGAGCATAGCCAATCTCACCGGAGTAATGTCAGGAGCGGTCACCAACACTCCCGGGCTCGGCGCCGCTCAGCAGACTCTGACAGATGTCGGTACTGCGGTAGGAACGCCGGCTGAAGAACTTGCCCAAGGAAGCTCTCAAATGGGCTCCGCTTATGCGGTGGCCTACCCTGTAGGCGTCCTCGGCGTTCTGTTCCTGCTGGTGATTTTCAAATCAGTGTTCAAGATAGATTTGAGCAAAGAGCGTAAGGCAATGGAAAAAGACGACGGCAACGAGAATCAGGCCACATCAATATGCTGTCAGGTCGAAAACCCGGCCGCATTCGGCAAGACCCTTTCGGAAATAAGCAAACTCGTCTCCGAGCGCTTCATCGTTTCGAGACTATATTCAAAAGGAAAGCTTGAGGTGCCCGGCCCGGACACAATTCTTGAACAAGACGACATAGTGCTCGTGGTCACCTCCGTCTCAACCAAAGCGGCCATAACTCTTTTCTTCGGAAAAGAAGCGAATATGGACAGAAGCGAATGGGACACTGTAAGCGGCTCAGTCATAGCAAGAAGGCTTGTCATCACCAAATCCTCCCTGAACGGACGTAAGCTTTCGGAACTGAACATCAGGAACAATTTCGGTGTCAACATCACCAGAGTCATCAGGGCCGGAGTCGAACTGGTTGCGAGACCATCGCTTTACCTTCAGGTAGGGGACAGCGTGATTGTGGTGGGACCAGAGAAATCAGTTGACAAAACTTCCGAATTCGTGGGCAACAGAACTTCGTCACTAAATCACGCCAACATTATGCCTATATTTTTCGGAATAGTGATCGGAATCATCTTCGGTTCAATTCCGTTCAGATTTCCTGGCATACCTCAGGCAGTGAAGCTCGGCATCGCAGGCGGCCCTCTCATCATCGCTATTCTGCTTGGCTATTTCGGCCCGAGATGGAAAATCACAACCTACACCACCCTCAGCGCCAATATGATGATTAGGGAAATCGGAATATCGCTGTTCCTTGCGGCCGTGGGCATCGGAGCAGGAGAGAATTTCTTCAGCGCGCTCGTGAACGGAGGCTACAATTGGATTCTTTATGGAGCGCTCATCACCATAATACCTGTGTCCATCATAATGTTAGTCGCCAGATTCGCCTGTCATCTGAATTTCTACCAGATTTGCGGGCTCGTGGCGGGAGGAACAACCAACCCTCCGGTCCTTTCATTCGCTCAAGGCGCTTACGGAACGGACTACACATCAGTCAATTATGCGACGGTCTACCCTTTAACGATGTTCCTGAGGGTGCTTATGCCGCAATTATTAATCCTTATGGCAATTTCTTAAAGCTATGTTTGATCTTGTTTATCCCGGAGCACCGGCGCCGATTATTCCGCCGCTGAATGTGAACAACAGTTCAGATGAAGAGCCGGCTGCGGAAGAAATGCTTCCGATCGTGGAGCCCAGCGGAATCGTGATAGGCCAGGCGGCGAGATCCTACTGCCATAGCGGAGCAAAGGTGCTTCACCCGGTCGTGCATCTGCACATTCTCAACCGTTTCGACAAACTGTATCTTCAGAAGAGATCAATGAAAAAAGATCTGCTTCCGGGGCGCTGGGACACTGCCGTAGGGGGACACGTCTCTTACGGAGAGAATCTTAGGGAGGCTCTGTACAGAGAAGCAGGGGAAGAACTCGGATTCACTGAATTCAACCCCGTGTACATCAAAACTTATGTTTTCGAATCTCATACTGAGAAAGAGCTTGTCAACGTTTTTGCCGCGATCGGCGATTTTAAGCTCTATCCTGACCATTACGAAGTCAGCGAGGGCCGTTTTTGGGATATGTCGGAAATTGAAAAGCATTTGGGTAAATCAATCTTTACACCTAACTTTGAGGGAGAGTTCAAGGAAATACGAAAAACTCTTGAATCATTGTTGTAATTGATGGAACTCCCAAAACTCATTAACGATCAGTTGTCCGTCTGGCCGGAAGTAGCGGCGAGGTTTCGTGCGCTTAAGAATGTCGTGTCCAGAAATGTGAGATGCAATAATCTGCAAGTCTCTCTTCAACTCAATCCTTCGAGAATCAAATCGACGACGGCCAAAATTGACAAAGACACTCTTGAGTCTAGACCTTGTTTCCTTTGTGACGAGCACAGGCCCAAAGAACAGCTCGGGCTTCCTTTCGAAGGCAGGAAAGGCAGAAAATACGTAATTGCGATCAATCCTTATCCGATTTTTCCGAATCATCTTGTGATAGCCAGAGACAAGCACGTTCCACAGTCAATATGGCATCACTATGTGGATATGCTGGACTTAGCGTCAGGATTAAGGGATTACACGGTGTTCTACAACGGTCCCTATTCCGGAGCCTCCGCACCTGATCACTCCCATTTTCAGGCTTGTCCGAGAGGACTTATGCCTTTGGAAAATGCTGTCAATCAGTCGCTTGACAAAGTCTCGGACAGGACAGTCCCTGACAATTATGCCGCCCTGATTGAGTACGTCTCGTCCGTTCAAGATGCGGAACTCTATCACTACAAAGGATTTATCAGTGGGGTATTCGCACTGAAGGCAAAGACCTCCAAGTCTATGGCCAAGCTATTCTACAGACTGCTGGACGCTGCCAAAATCAGAGAAGGGGAGACCGAACCGAGATTTAATCTTTTTGCTTATTGTGACAAGGGAGAGTACCGTTCTTTCGTCGTTTTCAGAAATGCCCTTAGGCCGCATCATTATTACGCCCAAGGAGCGGATCATCTGACTGTAAGTCCGGGATGTGCTGATATGGCGGGAGTTATGGTCCTTCCGCACAAAGAGGACTATGACAAGATGGACCAAGAAATGTTAAGGGACATATTCTCGGAAACCGGCCTTTCCGCTCAAGATGAGGGCGAGATAATTTGGAGGCTGACCAGAACTCAGCCGAAAATTGAGGTGGGAATACTGTCGTCTGACGTTATCGAATTCGAGATCATATCCGATGGCGCAGGGCCTCAGAAAGTCTCTTATCAGGAAGGTAAAATCAATTACAACGGCGCTCTTTACGATGAGCTTCGGTTTGAGGCGAGGACTATGTCCACAATCTTCTCTGAACCGACTTTCATAATCCACAATGTAACGATTGGCGTCAATTTCCATTGGGAAAGGAAGATGACCCAGAAATTCGCAGGCACTTTGAAATTCATTGTGGAGAAATGTAAAGTTGTGGCAGTGAACATAATAGGGGTTGAGGACTATCTTCTCAGCGTCATATCCTCGGAGATGAAATCTTCCGCCACGCTGGAGTTTCTCAAGGCTCACGCGGTCATATCCCGTTCCTGGGTTATGTCTCAGATTCGTAATCGCCGCAAAACCGTCTCAGTCTCCAATGTTGCTCCTTGCTCAGCGAGCACCGTGCCTTCTATAGTGACATTTCTTGATTCGAAACTCCATTCGGGAAAAGTGGTCGATGAGTCTGACAGCAAGGATGTACCTGAATATATCAAATGGTTCGATCACGATGACCACAAGCTGTTCGATGTGTGCGCAGATGATCATTGCCAACGTTATCAAGGACTTACGATGGCTGTTGGAGAGACTGTGAGAGATGCCGTGGACCAGACTTGGGGACAGGTTCTGACAAGCGGAGGAGAGATTTGCGATGCTCGTTTCTCGAAATGTTGCGGGGGAATGATGGAAAAATTCAGTTCATGCTGGGAAGACAAGGACTTTGACTACCTGCAAGGCATTCCCGACAGCGAGAACTGCCAGATTCCCGATTTGACTTCGGAACAGGCTTTCAGACAATGGGTTCTGTCTTCCCCAAAGGCATTTTGCAACACTGACGACAATGCGATTCTCGGTCAGGTCTTGAATGATTATGACCTTGAGACAAAAGACTTTTTCCGGTGGAAAGTTAAGTACAAAGCCGATGAGGTCTCGACTCTTATCAATAATGCCTCCGGCAAGGATTTCGGAAAGATTTTGGCTCTGGTTCCTCTGGAAAGAGGAGTCTCAGGAAGATTGACAAGACTTAAGATTATCGGTTCCAAATTCTCAGAAGTTATTGGCAAGGAACTTATAATCAGAAAGTTTCTCAGTACCAGCCATCTGAAAAGCTCTGCTTTTGCAATTGATTATTATGATGAGACGGGGTGTATGATTCCTGTCGAAACCGTGGAAAAAGAGGCTCTTGCTTTCTTGTCGGCTCCCGGAAGCGCCTTGCCGAAGGGCTTTGCAAACATTTCTCTCACCGGAGCAGGATGGGGACACGGTGTTGGGTTATGCCAGATAGGCGCCGCCGTAATGGCATTCAAGGGATATGACTATAAAGGCATACTGCTTCACTATTATCCGGGGACCGAACTCTCGAGACATTGATTCTAACTTACACGATTGATGAACAACACTATAACCACAAACAAAAGATCACCTTGGTGGTGGATCCCAACGCTATATTTCGCTGAGGGGATTCCTTATTTCATTGTCAACAACATTTCCGTGACTATGTTCACGCGAATGGGAGTCCCGAACGGAGAGATGGCTCTTTTCACCAGTCTTCTCTATCTTCCTTGGACCATAAAGCCGCTATGGAGTCCTTTCGTAGACCTCATTAGAACAAAACGCTGGTGGATAATCACAATGCAGGTTCTGATTTCGGCCGCTTTCGTTTTGCTCACCTTGTCGATTCCGAGGCCTTCGGCTGATATGATAGCCTCCACACAGACGCCGGTGAACATGTTTACGTTCACTCTTATCCTTTTCGTCATCACGGCTTTCGCATCCGCAACGCACGACATTGCCGCCGACGGTTTCTATATGCTCGCCCTCAGCGAGAAAGAAGAGTCGTTCTTCGTGGGAATCCGAAGCACCTTCTACCGTCTCTCCTCCATATTCGGGCAGGGAGTGCTTGTGTTCGTGGCCGGTCTGCTTGAGACGAGGACCGGGAATATCCCTTTAGCTTGGACCGTGACTATGGGCAACTGTGCGTTAATGTTCGCAGCCATAACCCTTTACCACACATTCGCCATTCCCAAGCCTTCTGAGGACGCCGTTAGGCCGCAGGTTGACGCCGGGGCCAAGGCAAAGGAGATAGCTACCGAATTCGGACGCACTTTCGTAACCTTCTTCAAGAAGCCTCAAATTCTGATTGCGATAATTTTTATGCTGCTCTATAGGCTGCCGGAGGCGTTTTTGCTTAAAATGGTGAATCCGTTCCTGCTTGATCCCGTGTCTAAAGGAGGTCTCGGGCTTCCGACGCAGGAAGTGGGCATAATATACGGGACCATAGGAGTTATAGCGCTCACTGTAGGCGGAATCATCGGCGGAATCGCCGCTTCTCGCTGGGGTCTCAAGAAATCACTCTGGCCTATGGCTGCATGTATGACCCTGCCTTGTCTCACTTTTGTCTATCTGGGTATGGCTCATCCTGCAAGTGTCTTTGTAATAAGCCTTTGCGTCCTCGTCGAGCAATTCGGCTACGGCTTCGGCTTCACGGCTTATATGCTTTATATGATTTATTTCTCTGAAGGAGAGTTCAAGACTGCCCATTATGCCTTGTGCACTGCGTTTATGGCTTTGAGTATGATGATCCCTGGGATGTTCGCGGGCTATCTTCAGGAGTGGCTCGGCTATTCCAATTTCTTCTGGATGGTCATAATCTGCTGTCTCGCAACGGTAGGCGTCACTTTCCTTGTCAAGGTGGATCCGAAATACGGTAAAAACGACAAATAGTATGAAACGACTGAGTTTATTATTGTTCCTCTGTTTGACGGCAGTTTTGTCGGCAGGAAACAGACAGAAAACTGTCATTCCCGGAGTGGAAGTTCTTGAGAACAGACATTTTAGCGGATTGCAAGGAAAGAGGGTCGGTTTGGTGACCAATCCGAGCGGAGTGGACAGAAAGCTCCGTTCGACCATAGACATTCTTTTCAACGCTCCCGAAGTCAATCTTGTGGCACTATTCGGCCCTGAGCACGGTGTGAGGGGCGATGCTTATGCAGGAGGTTCGGTTGAGGATTCGAAGGACCCTCAGACGGGGCTTCCGGTGTATTCGATATATGGGGCGAACAGAGAGCCGTCGGAGGCTATGCTGAAAGGGATTGACATTGTGGTTTATGACATTCAGGATGTAGGTAGCCGCTCCTACACTTTCATAAGTACTCTCGGACTGGTGATGAGGGCTTGTTCGAAGCTGGGGATTGAGGTTATGGTGCTTGACAGGCCTAATCCGCTCGGAGGCAACAAAGTGGAGGGCAGTTACGTGGAGACCGGGTTCTATTCTTTTGTGAGCGAGTTCAAGATTCCATATATATATGGTCTCACGGTGGGGGAGTTGGCCATAATGCTTAATGAGGAGGGCCTGAACGCGGGTCAGAAAGGAAATGAGAAGGCGCTGAAATGCAAATTGTCCGTCATCCCGATGGAGGGATGGTACAGGGATATGCTCTATGCGGACACCAGGCTGCCGTGGATATTGCCGTCGCCGAACATCCCTTCCCCGCAGTCCGCTCTATGCTATCCTTCTTCTGGAATATGCGGAGAGTTCAATAATTATTTGAACATCGGTGTGGGCTACACTGTTCCGTTTGAGGTGTTTGCCGCGCAATGGATTGACGCAGATGCCCTTAAGGCTCGTCTGGACAGCTATGTGATTCCGGGTACAGAGTTCAGGGTGATCCATTTCAAGCCTTTTTTCGGGAGCAACGCGGGCAAACTTATTCACGGGGTCCAGTTTTTCTACACTGATTATGACAAGGCTGTGATCACTCTGACGCAGTTCTATGTTATGCAAGCGGTCTACGAACTGTATCCTGATCATAATCCTTTTGTCGTGTCCACAAACAGGACTGATATGTTCGACAAAGTTTGCGGCTCGGATTTTGTCAGAAAGGAATTCTCGAAAGGGTTGAAAGTCTCTTCAATATCAGATTTTTGGAATAAAGATGTAGAGGATTTCAAGTCTCTTTCAAAAAAATATTATATTTACCGTTAAATACAATAGACTTATGAAAACGAAAATGAACCTAATTGCGGTTATGGCATTGGCTGTCGCTCTGGCGATGTCGCCTGCTTTAGCTCAGACGCGTACCGGAACCCAAAACAGAACTACTAATACACAGACGCAAAAGAAATCCTCGGACACCAAATCTTCTTCCACAAGGTCTTCCGGGAACAGCTCTTCCACCAGATCTTCCGGGAACAGCTCTTCCACAAGGTCTTCCGGGAACAGTTCATCGGTGAGGAGTTCTTCCTCGTCCTCTTCCAACAGGAATTCCGCGGTTAGAAGTTCGTCCTCGAGCAGCCGTTCCAACCCTACGACCACATCGAGTTCGTCCTCTCGTTCCTCTTCCGGTTCTACTTCAGGCAACAGTTATTCCAATCCTCCTAAAAGGACAGGCACAACTACAACCAACAACGGTTCCACTTCCTCCTCTTCTTCCTCCAGCCAAGTAAGGAACGGTTCCCGTAGCGGCTCTTCTTCCGGCCAGGTGAACAACAACTCATCCTCCTCTTCCAATTCGTCAAGAGGCAACTCAGCTGTCCGAAACAGCTCAAGTTCCTCACGCACAAGCTCTTCCAATAGGGAGTCCGCTGCAAGGATCAGCTCATCAAGCCAAAATAATCAGTCTTCAGGGAATAGCTCTCAGGCTCGTTACAACAGCAACATAACAAAAAACGGAGATCTTCGACCTGTTACAGGCAACAGCAATAGAGGCAACGGGAATGCTTCCAGAGGCAACGGCAACAGTTACAATGACGGGGGCTACAACAACAATAACAGTAATCACGGTTATTCCGACATGGGAGGTGGCAGAGGCGACTTCAGAGTTGACAATCACAATGTCCGCAGAGTCCATCCTCACGACAGGGATTATCTGAGCTATGACCGCCCTCCTCATTTTTACTCCAACGACTATCACTACTACGGTTATAGAGTCAACTATCTGCCGCCGAGATACAGAAGAATCAGGTCTTACGGCATTGATTACTATCTTTACAACGGGATATACTACCGTCCTTACGACTCTTACTATGTGGTTTGCCGTCCTCCTTTCGGGACTTCGATCGGCAGTCTTCTGGTAGCAAGCGCTCTTAATGCGGTCAATTTTGCCTACTACACTAACGTCTACAGAACGTACAGGGCTATAGACAGTTACAACGACTACATCGATGAGCAGAATCGCACCATAGCTCGCAACAATCAGATTCTCGCATCTCAGAACAACCAGATGGCACTCAATCTGAACAGAGCGTCAGACGCCTACTCTCTTGCCAATCAACTTGGCCTGATACAGAGTTACGCTTACGCCAATCAGGAGTACTACTATCAGGACGGAGTTTTCTACATCATTGACCGAAACGGTGAGTACACGGTCATCACCCCGCCCGCAGGTGCTTTGGTCAATGCTCTTCCGGATGACTATCAAATTCTTACAATGAATGGCAGAGAGTATTACCAAGTCGACAACACCGTCTATGACACAACCGTAGAAGGCGGTGTCCCTTACTTGGAAGTTCTCGGCCAGTTGCCATACTCCAGATCATCCGCCTACTATCGCAGCAACAACACCTACAATAGCGGTACCGGCCTCTTTAATTAGACAACACTGTACTTCAAGCAGATTGCCTCAAAGGTCTATTTGCAAAACAGCGGCATCGGTCACTAAGACCCGTCAACTACCACGACCTCATAAGCGAATGTGCCCCCGGTCATAGTACTCGGCAGCCAGTTGAGGAAAAATAACTGTAGGACAGCTTTACAACGATATTGGCCCCCTCCTTTCCGGAGGGGGCCAATATCGTTATAACATTGAGTGGCAACGGATTACCCGCAACGGGGCAGTAGCCCGAAATGCTCTGTAATGCAATTTGCCAATCGGTCCTTGAAGCAGGACTTCGCTATTTCAGAGTGCCGTTCTCGGCAGACTGAATCATAGCCTCGTTAGCTGTGATGTAGATCTCGACACGACGATTCTGAGCCCTTCCGGCAGCGGTGCCGTTGTCAGCTACAGGGTCATTGTAAGATTTGCCTTCTGTGGCGATACGGTTTGAAGCTATACCGCAGCTCTTAAGGTAAGAAGCAACCGCAGACGCTCTGTTTGCGGAAAGTTTCTCGTTAACCTCAGCTGAGCCGGTGTTGTCAGTGTGTCCGTACACAGTCATATCCGTGTCAGTCATATCCTGCATCTTGGCAGCGAACTCAGACAACTCTTTTTTGGAGGTCGCTGAAAGTGTGGAACCGTTGGTAGGGAAAAGGATCCCGCTTGAGAAAGTGACTTTGATAGCCTCAAGCCCGTTCTGATCAGTAACCTTGTCCACGCTTGCGTTCTCAAGAGCAGCGAGTTCAGCAGCTTTCTTGTCCATTTTCTTTCCTATCAGAGCACCTGTTCCGGCACCAACCGCTGTTCCGATTGCGGCACCGATAGCAGTACCTTTGGCATCCTTGCCAATCAACGCTCCTATACCCGCACCTAAGGCAGCGCCGGCTCCGGAGCCGATCAAAGTGCCTTTACCTGTCTTTGACATTGTGGAGCAACCCTGAAACAGAACTGCAGCACACATAAACATAAGAATAAACTTTTTCATAATATTTAATTAAATAATTAAATGATTCTTTAGAACAGAACCGCGACTCCGGCGTGAAACTGATTCCTGTGAGTATTAGTGACATCAGGTTTGGAAAGATCCAAAAGACCGAAATCGTAACCTGCTTTAACCTGGAAAAGATTGGAGATGACAACTCCTACCTCCGCACCCGCCTGAATGTCGAATCTGCGCATATTCCCCTTGTCGCTGTCGAAAATATCCTGACTGCCGGCCACCCCGACGGAAAGACCCGGGCCGGCTGATGCGAACATCCCGAACTCATTTGAGAAATCGTAAGAATATTTCGCGTGAACTGGAATCTGAATGTAGTGCAAATCGATGTCTCCGTCATTTCCCGTGTTGTTCAGACGCTGATAGGCATAGTACAGACCAGGCTCGATGGTCAAGCCCTGAACTGAGAATGGCGCCCAATCATAAGTGCCTCCGATGTAGACTCCGTTCATATTGAAATTGTACGTGCCTTCGCCGGTGACTCTCAGATTAGAATAAAGATACCCTGAGCCAACGCTGAACTGAGCGGAAGCGTCAATTGCACAGCACATAAGAGCCGTGCCAAAGATCAATGCTAAAATTTTTTTCATAAAAAATACACTCTTAAAATTTTGCAAATTTAACAATCTTTTTCAAATAGCAACGCCTTTTTTCAGAGTCCCAGTTTCTTAAAAAAGTCGTTTCCCTTGTCGTCCACGAGGATAAATGCAGGGAAATTCTGCACCTTTATCTTCCATATAGCCTCCATCCCGAGATCCGGATACTCCACGCATTCGATAGATTTGATGCTCTCGAAAGAAAGGACTGCCGCAGGACCGCCGATGGATCCGAGATAGAAACCTCCGTGCTTTTTGCATGCATCGGTCACTGCCTGTGTGCGATTGCCTTTCGCAATCATAATCATACTCCCGCCGTGAGACTGGAACAAATCCACATAAGGATCCATACGGTTAGCCGTGGTAGGTCCCATAGAGCCGCAAGACATTCCTTCCGGAGTCTTTGCCGGGCCAGCGTAGAACACAGGATGGTCCTTGAAGTACTGAGGAAGCTCCTCTCCCTTGTCCAGACGCTCCTTCAAACGGGCGTGAGCGATGTCGCGGGCCACGATGATGGTGCCGTTGAGGCTAAGACGAGTGGAGACGGGGTATTTTGTCAATTCTTTAAGTACCTCATTCATAGGAAGATCCAGATTGATGTTCACCGCATCACCTTCTCCAGCCTCGCGAAGTTCCTTAGGGATAAGCCTTCCCGGATTATCGTCAAGTTTCTCAATCCAAATGCCGTCCCTGTTGATCTTGGTCTTGACATTTCTGTCTGCGGAACAGCTGACCCCCAATCCGATAGGGCAGCTTGCCCCGTGGCGAGGCAGACGGATGATTCTTACGTCGTGAGCGAAATACTTCCCTCCGAATTGTGCTCCGAGACCTATCTTGTAAGCCTCTTCCAGAACCTCTTTCTCAAGCTCAGTGTCTCTGAAAGCGCGACCTGTCTCGTCTCCGGTGGTAGGAAGCGCGTCATAATAATGGGTTGAGGCAAGTTTGACAGTGAGTAGATTCTTCTCAGCCGAAGTGCCTCCGATCACGAACGCGATGTGATATGGAGGGCATGCAGCGGTTCCGAGAGTCCTCATTTTTTCAACGAGGAAAGGCACCAGCGTGTCAGGATTCAGCACAGCTTTGGTCATCTGGTAGAGATACGTCTTGTTCGCTGAACCGCCTCCTTTGACAACGCACAAAAAGCGATATTCCGCACCTTCGGAAGCCTCAAGGTCTATCTGTGCGGGAAGATTGCACTTAGTGTTGACCTCTTTGTACATAGTAAGCGGCGCGTTCTGGCTATAGCGCAGATTCTCTTCGGTGTAAGTCTTGTAAACGCCTTTGGACAGAGCCTCGGCATCATCAAAACCTGTCCAGACCTGCTGGCCTTTCTCGCCGTGAATAATCGCGGTTCCCGTGTCCTGGCAGAATGGAAGTTTGCCTTTGGCAGACACCTCTGCGTTGCGAAGGAATCTCAAAGCCACATATTTGTCATTGGAACTGGCCTGAGGATCGGAAAGAATCTTGGCAACTTGTTCGTTGTGAGCTGGCCTAAGCAGAAAATTGACATCCCTGAAAGCTGCGTTAGCCATTTCGGTCAATCCTTCCGCTTCGATTTTGAGAATCTTTTTCCCTTCGAATTCGCCTTCGCTGACGAATTTATCAGTAAGACGGTAGTACTCTGTCGTGTCAGGGCCGAGTTGAAACATCGGCGCATATTTGAATTCCATATTCCTATATGATTTAAAATGTTATTCTATTGGTTGGCACCGCCTTCCTGCATCAGGAAAGAGCGCATAAACTCATTAAGGTCTCCATCCAGCACACCTTGAGTGTCAGCTGTGGAGTAGCCGGTACGGACATCCTTTACCATTTTATAAGGATGAAGAACATAACTGCGTATCTGGGAGCCCCATTCGATTTTCTTTTTCTGGCCCTCCAACTCAGCCTGCTTCTCCTGACGTTTTTTCAGTTCTATGTCATAGAGCCTCGACTTAAGGATTCTAAGAGCATTCTGTCTGTTGTCCTGTTGTGACCTTGTCTCGGTGTTCTCCACCACGATGCCGCTTGGAATGTGCTTGACCCTTACGCCGGTCTCGACCTTGTTGACATTCTGCCCTCCGTGACCTCCTGAGCGGAAAGTGTCCCATTCCAGATCGGAAGGATTGATTTCTATGTTGATTGTGTCATCGACAAGAGGATAGACGAAAACAGAGGAAAAAGTCGTCTGACGTTTCCCCTGAGCGTTGAACGGAGAGATTCGAACAAGTCTGTGGACCCCGTTCTCTGCTTTCAGATAGCCGTAAGCGAAATCCCCCTCGAACTGAACGGTAGCCGACTTTATCCCGGCCTCCTCTCCTTCAAGCTCTTCAGTGACAGTGAGTTTGTACCCGTTTCTCTCTCCCCAGCGCATGTACATCCTCATCAGCATAGCGGACCAATCGTTGGCCTCCGTACCTCCGGCGCCTGAATTGATGGTGAGAATGGCGCCGAGATTGTCGCCTTCCGCTCCGAGCATATTCTTGAGCTCAAGATTGCCGACCGAAGCGTCAGCAGCCTGAAAAGCATCGTCAAGCTCCTTGGTCTCAGCCGTCTGAGTGGTCTCCTCATCAGAGCCGGAAAGACTGTCCTTGGCGAATTCGTACAAGACTTCCAAGTCCTCGACCTCAGTGCGAGCCTTGTCGAAGTCCGTCACCCAAGACTTTACGCTATTTAGTTTTTTTAAGAAGACCTCCGCCGATTTCGGGTTGTTCCAGAAATCAGGAGCCTCGGTCTGTTTTTTTAGTTCTTCAGTTTGAGAACGTTTGCTCTCCACGTCAAAGACACCTCCCCAACGTTTCCATACGCTGATGCAGAGCCTTTATCTGATCTTGTGAAATCATTTGCCCGACACTTTAAAGATTATATCTCTGCAAAAATAGTCAAAAAACCTCACATTAATCAATTTTCACGTCCGCCCAGATGAAATAATGGTCGCTCGGCCATATCCCATTGACGCAGTCTTTCACGATTTCCGAATCCTTAGCCACGATCGGACCATGGCTGAAAATGAAATCAATCCTGTGACCGAGTTTCTTGGTCCTCTCAGGCCCTTTGAAACTGTGGCAAGTGAAACCGACCTCGGAGTCGCCGTGAATCTTCTCGTAAGTGTCATCCCAACCTGCTGAGTGCAACGCCCTTAACGACACGCTTGTGATTCCTGAGTTGAAATCCCCGCAGATAATCTGAGGAAAATCACCGGCGTATTGTGACGCCTCCTTTATGACGAAGTCCATTTGCGCCTGACGGGCCTCCTCAGAGATGTGGTCAAGATGGAGGTCCAGAACCCTGAATTCGGCGCCTGACTTCCTGTCCTTGAGCCTCACCCAGTTGCAATGTCTCGCTCTGGCCGTGCCCCATGACATGCTGCCTCCTATCTCCGGCGTGTCCGAAAGCCAGTAATTACCTGCGGAAATGAACTCGTATCTTTTTTTGTTCCAGAAGATTACGTTCTTGCCTATGAAATGGTAGCCGTCAGTGTAAGGGTCCATCTCAGGTCCTGCAAAACCGTAGGAAGAGAAGCCCTTGAGATTATCCTTTAGGAAAGCATATTCCTTATAGATAACCTCTTGAGTACAGATTATGTCCGGATTGCGGGACTCGATGACTTTGAGCATCACGTCTCTGCGGTCCTCCCATTTTCTTCCCGGAATCGTGTCGTCTGCCTCAAGCCCTGCGATTCTGATGTTGCATGACATTATTCTGTGGATATATTGTCGCTGAGTTCCGGCCGATGCGGTGAACGCCAGGCACAGCAGAAACAGAGTCACCGCCCATAAAATATTTTTTTTCATATAAGATATGCCCCCGTTTCCTTAAGTTCTTTTCTAAGTTCCTGAACATCAACCTGAGACGGCAGTACATTGTCTTTCATGGCGAGTCTGGCCGCTCTTCCGGCAGCCTCTCCGAGAGCCATACAAGTCGACATAACCCTGGTTGCCGCCATAGCCTCGTGACTCATCGACGAGCATCTTCCTGCCACGAGAAGCCCTTCGATGTTAGCAGGGACGAGACACCCGTAAGGAATGTCGTAAGAGTCCTTGCAGAATAGCATAGTGCAGTCGCCTCCCTTAGCGTGATGAATGTCCACCGGATATCCGGCCACTGCTATGGCATCGTCAAAACGTCTGCTCTTCAAAATGTCATCTTCGGTGAGAATGTATTTTCCGACAATCACTCTGCTTTCGCGTATGCCTGTGAAAGGTGCTGCCACGTCAATTCTTGCGTTCTCGAATCCGGGAACGTAGGCTTTGAGATATGCGGCCACATCGTACATCTGTTTTCTCGCAATCAGCTCGCAGGCAGTGTAGCTGTCAGGAGAAGTGGAATCGGTGCCGTTGATTCTGGTCATATTCACCCAGATTTCCCCTTCCTTGAGCGCAGTGATCAGAATGGTTCTTGACACAGGAATATGCAGCCCCTTTTCTTCTGCCGCTTTTAACTGGTGACGCAGGCCCACCGTGATGAAGTAGCGCCTCTTGAATTGGGAAGGCGGCATCACGTCCATATCGAACACGTCGCTGTGGTTTGAGAGGGCGTCTCTGAACTCATCCATATTCACGTCTATCATCTTGTACATAAGAGTCGGCGGCTGCATTCCTCCGTCTTTGTCTCCTTTGTGGCATTCGACTCCGGCCCTGAAAGCCACGTCCCCGTCACCTGTGGCATCGATAACAGTCTTTGCCAGAATGGCCTCTCTGCCTTTTTTGCTTTCTATTATCACGCCCGTGACCTTGTTCCCTTCTTTCAGGACACCTACGCAGAAAACGTACATCAGTATGTCCACTCCGACCTCCTGAAGCATTTCCTGGCAAACTGTCTTGGACATCTCAGGATCTATGACGGTGTAGCTCATATGATTTTTGCAAGGGATATGCTCGCTTGCGCTGTCGCGCTCTTGCATCCTTGTTATGAATTCCTGAGGCAGACCCTTGATTATCTGGTCGCCTTTAGGTCCGAGAAAAGCCAGAATAGGCAGGCCTATGGTGAGATTTCCGCCCAAGAAGCCACGGCTTTCAATAAGCATTACTTTCGGCCCTTTGCAAGGCTCGCCTTTTTTTATCGGCGCGTCCGATTCGCACGCCGCCGCTCTGGCAGCCATAACTCCGGCGGGGCCTCCGCCGACCACGAGCACATCAACGCTTGCGCGAACAGGTATTTCCCTTGCGGGTTCCTTGATAGTCAAAATTGATTTTTCCATATTATATTGTTTTTGTTGTTAGCTGAGGTTCCTCTCGTCTGACCATTTTCCATAGCACGAAAGCGCTGATGATGTGCAGAGTTCCCATTATTATAAATAGTATGAACCAAGTGTTTTCAGGGATTGACCCTACGAACTGGTTGAACACCACGCTTCCCAAGGCGCCTGCCCCGCAGCAACATCCCATCACCGTGGCCACGTTCTTGACAGGGAAAGATTCCGCCAGAACGACAGGAAAGGTGTAGAGCCAGCTAAGGCACAGAACCGCTGTGAAACTGAATATGCCGATGATTAGTCCTACTCTCAGGCTGAACGGCATTGCCGTGGACCCGCTTATCCACGGAACTAACATCAGCAGAGGGCCGATGACTACCAAACTGTTCAGCATTGTCTTGCGGGCGCTGAGCGAGGACTTGCCTTTCTTGATCATATAATCGGACCAAGCGGATGTGAGAATACCACCGACCGCTCCGATGAGGAACGGGATTCCTCCGATCCACTGTATCATATCCAGAGTCTGCTGTTGTGACAGCCCTTCCGAAGTGCCCATCTGACGCAGGAATCCCGGCAGCCAGAAGCAGCAGAAGTACCAGACAGGATCGCTGATAAGTCTGATCAGCACTCCGCCCCAAAGCGTGCGTGTCTTGAGCAATCCTTTGGTGGTGAAGGAGTTCTGTCGGATTATGGAGTCTCCTGCCTTATCGGGCGATAAGGTGTGGGCGAGATACTCCTGAGACGGAGTCTTGTAAATAAAGATCCAGATTATTGCAATTGCGAGGCCTATCAGCCCGGAGATGATGAAAATATATTGCCAGTAGCTCATCAGTCTCATCAGCCAGGCGATCATCAACGGCGCTATCACTGCGCCGATGGACCCTCCTATTGTGCAGAGACTGTTCGCTGTGGCTCTTTTCTCTTTCTCGAACCACAATGTGACGACTACTATCTGCCCTGCGAAAATGGTCGGTTCGGCCAGACCGAGAAGACCGCGGCATATTGAGAATGTCCAGACATTCGGCGAAAGGCCTCCGCCAATGCATGCGAGGGACCAGAGTGTTATTCCGGCGAGCATTACTTTTTTAGGGCCGAAACGGTCTATCAACATTCCGCCTAAAGGATACATTATCGCGTAGCAGATCAGGAATATGTTCACTATCCAGGCATATTCGAAGTCGCCGATCCCGTAGTGGTCGAGGATCTCCGGTTTGAGGATTGACAGCAGTTGTCTGTCCAGATAGTTGCACACTATCGCTATGAACATAGTCAGGACAATGTACCATCGTCTTTTGTTCGGATCAGAGAGAAAATTCATTAGTGTTTTAATTTATGGTTTCATTTCGTGTCGCTTTCGGCTTGCGGGCTTTTATTTCGTTCCGTTTACACAATGCGAATGTACTGATATTTTTTATTTTTCACTATATTTTATTAGGAAGAATTGAATTGACCCGCTTCGACATCGCAATATGTCGCAAACAATGACCTGACGCAATCAGTGCGAATTTTACTGTACGGATTGAGGATTATCATTAGAATTTATCTAATTTTGTGATGATTTAATTGAAGTGGGAGATGATAGGTATTTTTGATTCCGGTGACGGAGGTCTGTCGGTTTTCAGGGAGATTTTTAAAATTCTCCCCGAGCAGAAGTACGTCTACTATGGAGACAATGCGTTTTGCCCTTACGGTGACAAATCTGTGGAGTACATTCGCGACAGGGCTGACCGAATCACGGAGTTCCTATTAAATAAAGGTGCTCAGGTGATAGTTGTGGCGTGCAACACTGCGACTGCCGCTGCAATATCGTATCTTAGAGAGGAATATTCCTCAGACCTGCCGGGGCATATAAAGTTTATAGGTATGGAACCGGCGGTCAAGCCGGCGGCTCTCGGCACCGTGTCCGGAGTGATAGGCGTTCTGGCTACTGCTGGTACTTTGAAGGGATCCAAGTACTTGATTACCAAAGAAAAATACGAGGACAGCGTGAGAATTGAGGAACGTGTGGGACAAGGTTGGGTGGAGCTTGTGGAGAAGGGATGTTTCTCAGGTCCGGAGGCCGAAAAGACGGTCAGGTCATGTGTCGGGCCTCTTTTGGAAAAGGGTGCGGACACAATAGTGCTCGGATGTACGCATTATCCTTTTTTGGAGGATGTAGTTCGGAAGGTCGCGGGGCCCGGCGTGAGGATCATAGATCCGGCTCCTGCTGTTGCCAAGCATCTTGTCGAGGTTCTGCGGGCCGAAGGCTTGATAAAAGACTCTGATGTTTTCGAAGAAGGTAGCCATGCGGAAGAGTTGCGATTTCGGGATTCGGATGAGGTCCGTCCGGCGGATGACTGCTCGGAGAGCGCGTCTTCGGAACTTTGCTTGAAGCCTGACATAAAGTTATTTTCCTCGGGAGATGTTGAATCGCTTCTGAGGGTTTTCAGGCACATTTTTCCAACAGCTTCCGATGTGGGAGCTCAAACAGTCACATTGCTATGAGAATAATTTGGTTCATTTTGACGCTCGCCGTCATCGGAGGCGTAATAGGCCTTATCTTTTCAAGACGAGACGATCCGTCCGGAGGCTTTTGGGGCGGGGCGAGGTCTGGAGCCAAATTGGGCTGCGGATGCGTAACTGTCATTATCTTGCTCCTTGTCGCGGCAGTTGTGTTCGTTCTTGCCTGAGCAAGAGCGAGCACAACTACCGCGAACCTTGGTAACCCCTGCCGGCAAGACCGGCTGCCCCGAGGGGCGATGCGCGGCCATACGGGCCGCGGTCGGCTGATGCCGACTGAGCAGAGGCGGTGCGAGCACAGGAAGGTTATCTCTCAGATTCGATGCGGTAGGTAAAACTGTCGGCGCGATAGTAGCCGATATTGTACTCCACAGGCACATCCTTGATGTCGTAGACAAAACGCTTGCGCACAAAAATCGGATCAGTCGGCTTGATGCGCAGCTTGGAGGCCAATGTCTCTCCGGCAAGACGCGCGCAAAGTTCCTCCTTGCTTGTCTTGACGGTGATGCCGAAATTCTTTTCAAGAATGTCGTAAAGAGGATTGCTGAAATTTTCGTCTCCCGTGAACGGAATCGCAGGGTTGAAATAAGAAATGAAATGCACGAAAGGGTACTCCTTCTTTCCTCTAAGTCTCTCCAGAACAAGACAATAGGCGTTCTCGTCCTCAATTCCGAAAAATGACCTTATCTCCTCAGTTGGCTTTTTCCAAGAGACGTGCAGTTCGAAATTGTAGATCTCGATACCCAGCATCTTCATCTCCTGCGAGAAGCTCAGCCAGTTTTTCATCTTTCCCACAATTCCCGACTTTGAGACCTTAGTGCCAACGCCTTTCTTCCTTGTGAGCAGCCCGTCCATCACCAGCTGATTGATGGCCTGTCTCAATGTGTTCCTGGAAATCTGCAATTGTTTAGACAAATCTACTTCGTTCGGCAATAGTTTGCCGTCTTTGTACTCGTCACTTTTGATGAGCACTCTCAACAACTCTTCAGCCTGAATATGAAGTGGTTTTGAACTTTTGCGGTCAATTTTCATTTGAATATCTATTTATTACACACTCGCAAATATAAACATATTATTTGTTAGAATAAAATTTTGACGTGCTGATTTAATGTTATATATTTGCACATACTTTAATATGTTCAAACATATATGAAAAAAATTCTTCCTGTTTTGTTCGCGTTTTTCGTAATGGGATTCTGCGATGTGGTCGGAATAGCCACGAGTTATGTGAAACTTGATTTTGGGTGGAGTGAGACAATGGCCGGTTTTGTGCCGTCTATGGTCTTCGTCTGGTTCTTCTTCCTTTCAGTGCCGGCAGCATTGGCGATGAACAAAACGGGAAGAAAAACTATGGTGATTCTCAGCAATGTCATCACCTTCATCGGAATGCTCATTCCTTTCGTTAGTTACAATGTCTACACCTGTATGACCGCCTTCATATTCCTCGGCATAGGAAATACCATTCTTCAAGTCTCATTGAACCCTCTGCTGTCCAATGTGGTAAGCGGCAAGAATCTGACAAGTTCACTCACGACAGGACAGGTGATCAAGGCAGTGTCTTCCTTTTGCGGTCCTATTATAGCAGCATTCGCCGCGACTCAACTCGGAAACTGGAAATACCTGTTTCCCATATTCGCGGTTATCACTCTGATTTCTACGCTCTGGCTGCTGGGGACCAAAATGGACAAAGAAACTGACATCGCGCCATCTTCCTCTTTTGGCTCTGCACTCGGCCTGCTCAAGACTCCTTTTATTCTTATGCTATTTATGGGAATATTCTGCATTGTCGGCGTGGACGTGGGCACGAACACCGTGGGTCCGAAACTTCTGATCGAGCGTTGCGGACTCGCTGTCACCTCAGCCGGGATTGCGTCCAGTACCTATTTTATTTGCAGGACTGCGGGCGCTCTGATTGGCGCGATTCTTCTTGCAAAGATAAATGAGCGCAAGTACTTCATAGTGAACATATTTGCCGCAATAGCCTCGCTTATCGCGCTTCTTTTCGCCCGAAACGAAATCTCCATACTTGTGGGCGTTGGATGCGTAGGATTCTTCTGCTCAAGCATTTATGCCATTATCTATTCCATAGCGATGAAACGCTATCCCGGCGAGAGAAACGAACTGTCCGGACTCCTTACTATGGGAGTCTGCGGAGGAGCGGTAATTCCTCCTCTTATGGGAGTGCTCACTGATTCCATCGGCAACCAGACAGGTTCGCTGATCATTATAGGCATCTGTATGGCCTTCGTTCTGTTCTGCGGATTCAATTTGAAATTAAAAACAACCACAAATGACTAAGACATTTAAATACTTGGCAATCGGCCTATTGGCCTTTTTTGCTTCCTGCTCTTCTCAGGAGAGTTTGATTCAATACGTTGACCCTCAAATCGGAACCGCTCATTCGAGATGGTTCTTCTACACTCCGGCCGCGGTGCCTTTCGGAATGGCGAAACCTTCTCCGACCACAAACGGACATCTCGGCAATCCATCAGGTTGGGAGGCAGTGGGTTACGATTACAGAGATTCCACAATTGAGGGCTTCGCCTGTTTTCACGAGTTTCAAGTCGGCGGCCTGGTTTTGTGTCCGACCACAGGTGACGTTCAGACTGTTCCCGGAAGTCTTGACAATCCGGAGAGCGGTTACCGCTCAAGGTTTGACAAGTCAGACGAGATCGACCAGCCCGGCTACTATTCCGTGCTTTTGAAAGATTACGGCACAACGGCAGAGCTTACATCGACCAAGAGAGTGGCTCTTTTCAGATTTTCTTATCCTAAAAATCAGGAAGCCAATCTGATTTTCAACGTCGGTACCGTTATGGGCGAAAGCGGCAGCGTTAAAGACGCACACGTCGAGTTCTTGAATGACAGCATAACAGGCTGGATCATCACAAATCCAAAATATGTTGAGGCCTACCAAAAAGGTCAGGATGTGAGAATGTATTTCACCGCTGTCGTGGATCAGAAACCATCCGTATTCGGCGGTTTTGTCAATGACACGATAATGCCTTACGCCACTGAATCTAACGGACCAGGAGCAGGATTCTATCTGAGTTTTGAAAAACCTAACAAAGAGGTTAACGTAAAAGTCGGTCTATCATACACTTCCGTAGAGAACTCAAAACAAAACCTAACAGCCGAAGCTGAAAACCTAACATTCGACAAGGCAAAATCTAACGCTCAGGCCGAATGGGAGAATGCGCTCGGAAGACTAAGAGTCGAAGGCGGAAAACCTGAGGACAAGACCAAATTCTACACAGGTCTTTTCCACGCTCTCCTCGGCAGGGGACTGGCGAGCGATGTGAACGGAGCTTATCCGAGAAATGACGGATCCGTCGGACAGATTCCTTTGACGGCTGATGGAAAACCTGAGTATAATCACTACAACACGGATGCGATTTGGGGCGGATTCTGGAATTTGACCCAACTTTGGACTATCGCTTATCCTGAATATTTCTCGGACTGGATTTCAAGTCAGTTGCTTGTGTACAAGGATTCCGGATGGCTGGCTGACGGCATAGCGTGCAGCAGGTATGTCTCCGGCGTCGGCACCAACTTCGTGGGTCTTGCAATTGCGGCCGCATATAACTGCGGGATACGTAATTTCGATGTGGCAAAAGGCTATGAGGCTGCGTTGAAAAACGAGATAGTTGGAGGAGAGAGACCTTTGGGCGCAGGGAAAATTGACGTGGGAGAGTTTGTTAAGAGGGGTTATGTGCCTTATTCCTCAGGTCCGATAGCCGGACTGAATGAAACCGGTTCCGGATTCGCGGTGTCTCACACTCTCGAGTACTGTTTCAGTTCTTATGCGGTTGCCCAGATGGCAAACGCACTCGGACTCGACAAGGATTACGAGCTTTTGACCAGACTATCCAATGGCTGGAAGAATGTCTATGACGGCGAGACCAAACTTGTGAGACCTAAGGGACCGGACGGGAAATTCATCAAGGATTTCGACCCTCATGCGGCTTGGATCGGCTTTCAGGAAGGAAACGCGATTCAGTACACCTATTACGTCCCTCACGATCCGGAGTCGCTCATCGACACAATCGGAAGGGAGGAGTTCAACAACAGACTGGACAGCACTTTCATCTTGTCGGAGAAAAACGTCTTCGGCGGAGGCACGACAATCAACGCATTCGCTGGTTTGCAGGCAGCCTACAATCACGGAAACCAGCCTAACCTGCATATTTCAGGGATGTTCAATTTTTCGGGCAAGCCTTGGCTTTCACAGAAATGGATGAGAGCAATATGTGACGAGTTCTATGGCACTGAAGGTATTCATGGCTACGGTTACGGTCAGGATGAGGACCAAGGACAGCTCGGAGCTTGGTACGTGATGGCTGCGATGGGACTGTTCGATGTCAAAGGACTTACGTCCCCTGATCCTTCATTCCAGATAGTAAGCCCTCTGTTCGACAAGATCACCATAACTCTGAACAAAGACTATTACACAGGTGACAAGTTCGAGATTGTGACAAAAGGGCTTTCCGATGCCAACAAGTACATCAAGTCTATGACACTTAACGGCTTACCGCACAATACCATCCAGCTTCCTCTCTCCGAACTCACAAAAGGGGGAATGCTTGAAATCGAGTTGTCTGACAAGCCTAACACTGAAATCACTCGCTAATATGAGGAATGGACATTATGCGATTGGGGCTGATATAGGCGGCAGCCATGTCACCTCCGCCGTCATAGACCTTAGCGACGGTTCTATCTGTTCAGCCATGAACACTGATCCGATTGACAGTTCCGCTGATGCGGAAAGCATACTGGAAGGCTGGGCTTCAAATTTGCGCCGGTCTTTGGAAGATGGCAAAAGATTGAATGTGAGCAAGATAGGTTTTGCGTTTCCCGGGCCTTTCGATTATGACAGGGGAATATCCCTGATAACAGGGGTGAGCAAGTTCGAGTCGCTTTTTGCAATGGACATTACTTCCTCACTGAAGGCGAGATTGGGAGCCGTACTTGAATTGAAATATGTGAATGACGCCTTTGCGTTCGCATTGGGAGAGTGCTTCTGGGGAGCGGCTAAGGGACGTGACAAAGTGCTGGCCTTGACCCTTGGAACGGGTCTCGGGTCTTGCTTCGTGAGTGACAAGACCGTGATTTCGTCCGGCGGCACGGTGCCAGAGAACGGTTATGTCTACAATTTGCCATTTGAAGACGGAATCGCGGACGAGAAATTCTCCACAAGGTGGATTGTTAAGCGCTACAAGGAATTGACGGGTCTGAACGTGAAAGGGGCTAAAGAAGTTCTGGCGGTTTTTGAGGACAGGCCGGAACCCGCTCATCTCTTCAACGAATATGGCAAGAGGCTTGCGGATTTCACATACCCTTTGTTGACAAAATTCGGCTGCGGGACTCTTTTGCTCGGAGGGAACATCGCACGCTGTCTCAATTGCTTCGACCCGGCACTTGAGGATGAGTTCGGGTCTTTGGGTGCTAAAGTGGATGTCATTGCGTCAAAAATGCTTGACAATGCGGCGCTTATGGGAGCCGCGTCATTATTTGCTAAATAATATTATTAAAAAATGAATGAATTGAGAAAGACAACGCAGATTGTGCTGCCGGTCAAAAAACAGATAGAAGATCCTGAAGCGTATGACATTTACCCTTCTCTCGATCTTGGGACGGGAAAAGTCAAGTGTGGCTATGATGCTTTGGCTGAGAGAATTAAGGGCAATAAGACAATTATAATTGATGGCTATGTGGGCGTTCTGTTCGATGATTTCATCGCTCAGATGAACATAAGCCTGGCCAAGGTAGGGATTCAGCCTCTCTGGTGGAGAACTGATGCGGTTTTGAAGCCTGAAAATGAGATTAGTGAACTGATTAAGCCATATTTAGGAGGAGACGACCCGATATTCGGTTTCAAAACTTCTCTTTCGCTTTCTGATTTTTTCAATGAGGATCAATTCAGCAAAGTGAATCCGGATTCGTCCGCCGCTATGAGCATTCTGATTGGCGTCGGTGCCTCTCTTTTCGGCTGGGAGGGTCTAACGTTGTTTCTGGACATCCCCAAGAACGAGATTCAGTTTCGTTCGAGGGCGGGGAGTGTCACCAATCTCGGGGCCTCGAAGCCGGATGCTCCAAAGAAAATGTACAAGCGTTTCTATTTTGTTGATTGGGTGGTACTTAACAGACATAAGAAGAGCATTGTCCGCGACATCGACATATTCGTGGACGCTCAACGAGAGTCTGAGATCACTTGGGCGGAAGGGCCTGACATTAGGAAGGGCCTTGATTCGATGTCCAAGAGCGGCTTTAGAGTGAGGCCTTGGTTCGAGCCGGGGGCTTGGGGCGGACAATGGATAAAAGAGCATATCCCCGCACTTCCCGGTGACGTTTCGAATTACGCTTGGTCTTTCGAGCTTATATCTCCGGAAAACGGGCTGCTTTTCGAGGGTGATTCCAATCTTCTTGAATTGTCTTTTGACTTCGTTATGTTCAATGACGGCGAGGCTGTGGTCGGAAAAGAGTGTTATGATGAGTATGCTGATGATTTTCCAATAAGAATGGACTATCTTGACACTTTCGACGGGGGCAATCTGTCGGTGCAATGCCATCCGTTGAAAGAATATATCCGGAAAAATTTCGGTGAGACGCTGACTCAGGAGGAGACTTACTACATACTTGACGCTAAGGAGGGTTCTCACGTTTTCATCGGTTTTAAGGAGGGCGTTAATCCTGGTGAATTTCGTAATGCATTGGAAACCAGTGTGTCCACAGCGACTAAACTGGATGTTGACAAGTACATCAACACTGAGCATTCTTCCAAGCACGAGCTTTTCTTGATTCCTCCGGGGACTCTGCACAGCGCTGGACAGAACAATCTCGTTCTTGAGATCAGCACCACTCCTTACATCTTCACATTCAAGATGTATGACTGGCTGAGAATGGATCTTGACGGCAAGCCGAGGCCTCTAAACATTCAGAGGGCTATGGACAACCTCAATTTCGGCAGGCAAGGCTCGGTGATTGGGAAGGAGCTGATCTCCCATCCGTCTCTTCTTGAGAAAAAGTCTGATTGGGAGTTGTGGGAAATGCCCACTCATCCTAAGCATTCTTACCGAATCCAAAGGTTCGTCATCGGCTCGTCCGTGGAAACTTCGACCGAAGGTAAGTGCCACGTGCTCAATTTAGTGGAAGGCGAGTCGGCCAGGATAGAGACCGCAAACGGCTCCGTTTACGATCTGCACTACGGCGAGACCTTCATCGTCAGCGCCTCCGCCCTCAGTTACCGTGTCCTCACCACCTGCGGCCATCAGATTATGCTCGTCCGCGCCTTCATGAAGTGATGATTTTTCTTTTTGTGGGCAGAAGGTGGAGCTACTAAGATTGTAGAGTGAAATTTTCTTTCGTTCGGCAAATATTTTTATCTTTGCATAAACTGCGTTTCGTGGTTTGCATGTGTCACTGATGAGGACAGAATAAACTCTATCAATATTTTGGTGCTATGGAAAGAATTTACATCAAGAACTTTGGACCAATCGATGAAATTGAGATTAAAGATATACGTAAGATAACTGTTTTTATCGGTGAGTCGGGAAGCGGAAAAAGCACAATAATGAAAGTCATCTCTCTTTTCCGTTGGATCTTTAAAATGGTGAACATCAGGTCATTCTTGAAGTATTCCGGTGTCAAAAAATCTCCGTTTAGATTTCAATTCGTGAATTTATTGAAAAACAGCGGGCTTCTTAGCTATCTTAGAACAGACACTGAACTGGAGTATCACAATGGCTCATGTTCATTGGTGTGGGACCCAAAAGGAAGGAAATTAAACGGGACTTCTGTTTATGTGCCGAAAGACGAATTAAGTCTTGAAAAGATTTCCTTCATTTCCGATAAGCGCAATGCAATTTCAGATCTTGTGGATAATAACATGTCAATTAGAAGAAATATGTTCTATCTCGGAGAGACATATTCTGATTTCGAGACAGCGATAGGAGAGATCAAAGAGATAGACGTGTTGGATCTTGGCGTGCGTTTTACAGTAAAAAAGACATCTCAGGGACTTAAATATCTTATTGTCTCAAAATTAGGAGAAGATGAGTTTGGAATTAAACTAAATGAGGCTTCTTCCGGTACTCAAAATCTTGTCCCTGTGAATGTTATCGTGGAGTATTATTCCAGTTATTACAATCTGGTTTCGTCGATTAACAAAGCGATTCTATCCTATGTCGCTAAGTCAGATAGCCTTAGCGATTTTAAGGCCGTGAAAAATGTAGGTGAGTTTTCAAACAAGAATGTTCATCTGGTTATTGAGGAACCTGAGTTGAGCCTCTATCCGTCAAGCCAGAAGTCGCTTATTGACTTTCTTGTCCAGAGTGTTTCCTCGGACGAGAAAAGGGATTATAACATCTCCTTGATGATGGCCACACATAGCCCGTATATTGTTAATTTTCTAAACGTTCTGCTAAGGAGAGGCATAAAGAGCGGAAACAATCAGGCTGCTATTAAGAGTCCGGATCTTTCTGTTTTCAGAGTTTATAATGGAAGAATTCAGGATCTTATTGCCACTGATTCAAATAATGGTGAAACTCTCGTCAATACTTTAGATTTGAGTGAGGAAATGGAAGACATTTATGAGGAATATATGGCATTGGGGGAGAGTAGATAAATGAAGAAGTATTTGGAAATTGATTTGGCTGCATCGTATGGCTGCAAACATAATATAGTAGTCACAGAAGTATGTAAGATAGGAGAGTTCGGTGTGACCGATGTTAAATCTTGTACGGACTGTAAGAGTCATTCTTCTTACTTTTATGATTCTTGCGATAACAGAACAGTATCTCTGCATAGTTCCGTTACTACAGTTAGACTGATCAGTTTGGAAGATGTCTTCCAACAGTTTAGAGATGTGCCGGAGCTTTCAACCGGAGGATGCTGTGATGTGCTAATGTATTCAGATCATAAAGTTGTCGTGATGGATATGACGTGCACAAGAGTGGAGTATTTGTTCTCACATACGACTGAAGGCAATCCGATTGTGGGAAAACGTGCGGTGGCATATCGACAAATTGAGGATTCGGTTAGAAAGTTGAGAGGTTGTGTGTCTATTAGCCGTAAGATTGATTCATTTGATGAACGCATTGCCATACTGGCTGTCAGGAAGAAATGTTTCGCTTTGGAAGAAACTGCGGACACCATTGTCTCAACTAATATGAGAAGTTATTCTAAGATGTCTGATGTGATTAAGTCTTTGAGTGGATTGCGTACAAATATGGGTAATGGATTCGCGTTCGTTATGCAATTTTATCCTGATGTGTTCAAGTGGTGACCGGGTACTACTTTTATTGTTGATGAACAAGATAACAAAGACAAAAAAGTTCTCTTGGCAGATACACTAAAGAACTCACTAAAGAATGCACTGAAGAATGCACTGAAGAATGTATGTGGAAGCTCTGATAATCAGAAATATAACTCTCAACAAGGGGATGGAGATGCACTAAAGAATGCACTAAAGAATGCACTAAAGATTCTTGAATTTATGTCCGATAATAGGAAAATTACTATTGACGATTTGGTTTCCAGGTTAGGAGTATCCAGACGGTATATTTTGAATTTGACTAACGCTTTAAAAGAATCTTCGATTATCGAGCGTGTTGGAGGCAGAAAATCCGGCTGCTGGAAGATTACTTTAAAATAACAAAAACAACATAAACACTTTACGATGACCATTATGAGAACACTAAAAGTTGTCCTTCCTTTTTTGGCGGCTATGACGCTGTCAATCAGTAATATGGCGGCGCAGGAGCCGACTGTTTATATGATCTCCAACGCCCATTTCGACACTCAGTGGAGATGGGATGTCCGACAGAGCATCGGCGAATTTCTCCCGAACACATTAGAGCAGAACTTCCAATTGATGGAAGCCCACAAGGATTACAAATTCAACTTCGAGGGCGCCGTCAAATACCTCTGGATAAAAGAGTATTACCCTGAGGCGTACAAGAAGCTCACGGAATATGTTAAAGATGGGAGATGGTATCCCGCGGGAAGCTCTTGGGACGCAAACGATTGGAATGTCCCGAGTTGCGAATCTAATTTCAGAAACATCCTTTTGGCTCAGGAATTCTACAAGAAAGAATTCGGCCTGAAGTCATCTGACATTATGCTGCCGGATTGTTTCGGCTTTGGCTACACTTTGCCGACGATCGCCTCGCACTGCGGAGTTATCGGTTTTCACACTCAGAAACTCCAATGGAGATCAAAGCCGTTCTATCATGACGGTTCGAAATATCCGTTTCTGTTCGGGATATGGGAAGGCATAGACGGAGCTAAGATCCTCGCTGTACCGCACGGAGGCAATTACTCATGGAATCCTGACAGTGATCTTTTCGATAACAAGGAGCTGGCAAAAATGCTCGAACAATCCGCCACGGGAGAAGTGTTCAGGTACTATGGCACTCGCTCCTCCAGGCTTCACGGAGACCAGGGCGGGTCACCTATCCCTCTGTCAGTGAAGATAATAGAAGATGATATGAGCAAGAAAGGTTCTTTTGTAGTAAAGTCTTCGACGGTCGGAGAGTTCTTCAATGACCACAAAAATCTGTTGAATGAGAATGTGCTTCCCGTCTACAAAGGCGAACTTCTTATGGACGTGCACGGCACGGGCTGCTACACTTCTGTCTCAGACGAAAAACTGCTTAATCGCAGAAGTGAGGAATTAGGTAACGCAGCTGAAAGCTCAGCCGCGATTGCAGATTATGTAGGCGCTGTGCCATATCCTCAGTACACTATAAACGAGGCATATAAGAGATTTATCTGGCATCAGTTCCACGATGATCTGCCAGGCACCTGCATCACTGAGGCTTATGCCTTTTCTTGGAATGACCAGATGCTGAGCCAGAATCAATTTTCAGGAGTAATCGAGAGCTCGGTGGCCGGAATAGCTTCTGGAATGGACACAAAAGTAAAGGGGACGCCGGTGGTCGTTTATAATCCTGTTTCTGCGGACAATAAGGATGTCGTCAGCATAACTGTTCCCGCTGACGGCTTTGTGGAAGTGTACAGTCCGAATGGTAAGAAAGTTAAGTCTCAGATAATCAGTAAGTCAGGCGATAAGTGCGATGTCATTTTCTCTTCAGATGATCCTTCTCTCGGCCTTTCTGTCTATGACCTTCGCTTCAAAAACTCCCGTCCGTCAACAGTCAAGACCTCTTTGAAGGTCGGGGACAATTCAATTGAGAATGCCGTTTACAAGGTCACCTTGGATTCAAACGGGGACATATCTTCAATTTTAGACAAAAGGTTCGGCAGGGAATTGGTGAAAGCCGGTTCGCCTATATCATTGTCCGTTTTTTCTAATAATGAGTCTAACTCTTGGCCGGCTTGGGAGATCCTCAAGAAAGTGATGGACCAAAAGCCTTCTTACGTCACAAATGACGTGAGCATAACCACTGAGCAGGCAGGCCCTCTAAAAGCCACCATCAAGGTTGAGAGGAAGTATGGCAATTCTTCTTTCGTGCAGTATATTTCCCTGACAGACGGTGCTTATGATGACAGAATAGACATTAAGAACAGCATTGATTGGCAGGAGAGAAATTCCCTTCTCAAAGCGTCATTCCCGTTGTCATTTTCGTGCAAGGAAGCCGCTTATGATCTCGGGTTAGGTTACATTAAAAGGGGCAATAACACTGAGACCGCTTACGAGGTCCCTGCTCAGCAATGGGCGGATATGACTTCTGACGACGGCTCTTACGGCGTCACGATAATGAATGATTGCAAGTACGGATGGGACAAGCCTGATGACAACACGTTGAGGCTTACGCTGTTGCACACGCCGTCCGCAAAAAAAGGCTACGGTAATCAGCAGACTTTGGACATCGGCCCTCACGAGTTCACTTATTCAATTGTAGGACATTCGGGAGCATTGGATGGCGGTGAGGCTAATCTCTTGGCTGACGCTCTTAGTCAGAGGAAGGTGGCAGTCGCGGTGGACAAGCATATCGGGAGTCTCGGAAGGCAATATTCATTTGTTAGTACTTCAACTCCGGAGCTTCGAATCAGGTCTTTCAAAAAAGCCGAGGATGGAGATGGCTACATAGTAAGGGTTTACGAGCTTTCCGGGAAAGGAATCGAAGGTACTGTTGACTTTAACGCGCCTATCCTTTCGGCCGAGGTCACTAACGGAATAGAAGAGGCTCAAGGAGTTGCGTCTGTCAGCGGTAGCTCATTGAAAGTAAAGGCCGGGGCATTTTCTCCTAACACATTCAGAGTCAGATTTTCCGCTCCTGCCGCTAAGGTAGAGAGGTCAGAATATAGCCCTATAAATCTTGATTTTGACAAGGTGGCGATTTCGTCTGACGCTTTCAGCGCTTTCGGTCATTTTGACAAAGATTGGCATTCTTTCTCTGCGGAACTTCTGCCAGAAACTCTTGTCTGCAAAGGTGTTCCTTTTACATTCGGTGAGGCGGATTTTGCCAATGCGTTGACGTGCAAGGGGCAAACGGTAACTTTGCCTAAGAATAGCAAGGGGGCGTATTTTCTGGCAGCTTCTTCGGATGGCGATAGGATTGCCGAGTTTACTTCTGGTACTTCAAAATGCGCCTTCTCTGTTCCTTATTATTCTGACTTTTTCGGCGGCGGTAATTGGGAAGGCACATTCACCGCATTTCTTAAGGAAGGCGATGTGGCTTATGTGGGTTCCCACCGTCACGATTCCAGAATGAGGAATGAGCCGTACGTGCACACTTATATGTTTATGGTGTATGTGCCTGTAGCTGAAGGAGTTGACAAGATCGTTCTTCCTAAGGACGAGGCAATCAGCGTCTTTTCCGCAACTGCGCTTCAGGGAAATAGTGACGAAGCGGAACTTCTGAGCGATCTTGTTGTCCGTCTGAAGCCCAATAAGGAATAATCGTTAAAAAATCCTATCTTTGGAGAATCCAATCCGAATTCGGTGTTAGTATTATGGACTTCAAAGATGTAAGACAGGAATTCAAGGAGTTTTTGGAGAACGGTGTCGCACTTCTGGACGGAGCTATGGGCACAATGATCCAAAAACTCTCTTTACCGCAATCCGAAACCGGCGGCGACAACGAGCGTCTCAATCTCTCGCATCCCGAAATCATTTCGCAGATACACACGGAGTATGTGCTGGCAGGAGCCGACATCATAGAGACTAACACCTTCAACGCCAACAGAATATCCCAGAAAGACTATGGCCTTGAGGGCAGTTGCTACGAACTGAGTCTCGCAGGCGCTCAAATCGCCCGGAAAGTTTCAGACACTTTTGCCGAAAAAGGCCGCAAAATCTGGGTAGCCGGCTGCGTGGGCCCCACAACCAAATCGCTGTCATTGGTTTACGATATGGACAAACCGACGGAACGTCTCTTTTCCTTCGATGATATGTCGGAAGCCTACAGACCCCAGATCAAGGGTCTGATTGACGGCGGGGCCGATTTCCTTTTACTCGAAACCTGCTTTGACGCCTTAAACACCAAGGCCGTCCTATAT
>JBAYFJ010000010.1:0-33294 GCA_041667245.1 Bacteroidales bacterium
TTGTTCTATGCCGTTCGAGAGATCTCCAAAAGAGCCTCGAAACTGGCTATCGTTGTTGTAAGTATTTGAAAATTATATAAATATTAGATTTTTAACGAATCATTGTTATTAAAAAATCTTAAAAAAAATACAATAATCAAAACATTTTATTATTTTTGTCGAAACTGAAGCAATTCACAATAAGGATTATTCCGTTGTGAAAACATTTAAGACGGGGCATCTTTATTGATGTCTCGTTTTTTTTATGTTTGGGCTATCAAAAAAGTGTATCTTTGCGATTGTTTGGTTGAAGATGACAAGTGACTAAATGCCATTTACATAATGAGATTATTATGAAAAGAATTGTTACGATTATTGCTCTGACGCTGGCGGTTTCTCTTGCGGCGCAGGGGCAGCACCTGGGGACTGAGTACAGACTTAAAAAAGTGATTGAGGTGGAGGGGCGACAGGGCGTGGCCGTGGATGTGAACTACTATTATGTGTCGGACTCGAAGGCTCTGTACAAGTACGACAAGGAGGGGAATCTGCTGTTGAAGAACGAGAAGCCGTTTATGCATCCGGAGAATGCGAATCATTTCGGGGACATTGATGTCTTCAATGGAGAGTTATACTGCGGGCTGGAGAAATTTGAATATGGACGCGGTCAGAACATCGCTGTGTCGGTCTATGACGCGGCTTCGCTGACGTGGAAGCGTGAAATCGCTTGGGAGCCTGCATCGGGGCAGTTGGAAGTGTCAGGGCTGGCCGTGGACAGGGAGAGGAATATGGTGTGGATGTCGGATTGGGTGGACAGCAGATATGCCTACTGCTACGACCTGTCAACAGGAAAATATTACACCAAGATGCAATGCAGGCCAACACCGTATTGGTGCCAGGGGATATTCATCGCTGACAGGAAGATGCTATTCGCTGCTGACGACGGTGAGTCGGGTTACAGGATTGCGGACAACATCTATGTCGCTGACATATCCAGTCTGGAACAAACGGGTCTGAAAGACGGCGAGCAGTTTGCGCTCGTGGACGGGCAACCTGTAAGGAGAATCGGAAAAGTTGCAGCGGGTGCGAAGGCTGGCCGAATACAGTTGTTCAGAGAGATGTCCGATTTCAGGCGCGAGGGCGAGATAGAGGGTCTCTCAATCGACCCGGTCAATGATGATTTGATTGTTCTCAACAACCGGGGCACGACAATACTGTACGGAATGGCTCAAGGGCCTCTTGCAGAAGAGGGTTACACAAGAGAGATTCACGAGTTGTATGTCTACGAGAAAGTGAGATAGTCTCGCTAAAAAATCAGGGCGACGGCGCCGCGTATGTAGAATCTGTCCAATGAGGCATCCACATACAGATAAGAAGCGTCTCCGGACACGCTGAGATTAATCTTGCCTTTGAGAGGAAAACAATAGTCCGCTTTAAGCCCGGCCTTATAGTAGTCGGAGGTGAGGATGTTGATGTCGTGAGGGTACCAATCCCTAACCAGAGGCGAACTCGGATGAGAGCCGGCGTAGGAATAATCTCCTGAAAGGTTAAGATTATATGAGGCACAGACCCCTGTGAGCAACGAGGACTTCCCTACCACAAAACGTCTGAAGCCAGATGCATCTACAAGGATGTTGTCGTAAGAGAAAGATGAATGAGGAAGCTTGTACTCGTCACTTTTGTCAATCCAGGACAGACCGGCGTGGTAATTCCATTTGAAAGAATTGTCTTCCAGAATGTACCTGTCATACATAACGGCAGCGGTCAGTGTGGAATAAGTGCTCATTACCGCCTGTGACCTTACTTCCCACTCCCCCGTGACTTTGTCCCAGACTGATGTGTACTCGGTACCGTCAGTCTTGATGTCCGAAAAACTGACCGTGACCTTGTTGAGGTTGCCGTTGCCGTTTCCGAACAGAGTCCGGACACTACATGTCAGATCCGATTTTGATGTGCTTCCCATTTTGAGAGGCTGCGTTGAACTCTGACGGACATTAGTCGAATGAGAAAGAAAACCGACCTCTGCCAGAATTCTGACGGGACCGTCAAGATTGTACTGAAACGCACCTCCGAAAGTGTTGCATTTGTAATACATTATGCTCAATCCGCTTGAACCGACCGTCTCGTCCACGTAATTGCCCAACCCTCTGAGGACATAGACCGGCTGTGTCTCGGAAG
Source organism: Bacteroidales bacterium (assembly GCA_041667245.1). Classification (GTDB taxonomy): domain Bacteria; phylum Bacteroidota; class Bacteroidia; order Bacteroidales; family UBA932; genus Cryptobacteroides. Next base: position 2,155 of record JBAYFJ010000010.1, read on the forward strand.
AATTGCTAAGAGTAGGAATCACACGCTCGAAATTGTTGGAATAATAGCCGTTGACACCGAAAACGTGCTTTCCGGTCTTTAGAGTGAGCGATGGTTTTAGAGTAATGTAGTACCGGGATGATTCCGAACGGGGGTCTTTCTGTTTTGCCGAAAGTTTGTCAGAGTAAATCACGTGCAATCCGGCAGCCAGTTTGTCTGCAAGAAGCGGAAAAGCAGCTTTAACCTCCATCTCATAACTCTGTTTCCTCCAATTGCTGGACACAGTGTCCGCCACATTGTAGATTGTGCGCTCATCAAAAGGGTCGTACAGAAGCGTGTTGAACTGAGTACCGTTATCGGCTATGTTGTTGTAGGCGAAACGACCCCACAATTGGAACTTTCCTACTTTAAGAGCTCCCTGAGTGTCGAAATTGACATTCCTCAAGGATGAGCCGCTCTGTTTTCTATGAAATGATCCGCTATCGTAGGAATAGTCAAACGACACAACGTTATAAGCCACGACAGGCTGAAAAAGCAGGCCGGCGGCATTGTCAGAACTTATCCACAAATTGTCCGCTTTGTTCAACTCCAGAGCAGCGTTGTCATTCAAATGTCTCTGCGCTCCCGCCTGAAATGGAAGGAGCGTCAAAGACAAAAAGATCATTATTCCGACATTCTTATTCATCAGAAATCAGCTGTTACTGAGCGACAGTCCAAGTGCTCCAAGACGGTCTGCCTGCGGAATTTCTGCGGATTGTCGGAGTCGTGCTTATCTGGAAGTCTTCTGTCGAATTGTTGGTGTCCTGATAGACTATTCGTCCGTCAGCATTGGTAGAAGCCGTTTTTCTGTAGATGCTCTCGTTTACGTATATCCCGCTGCAGTAAATTGACCCTGCGTCAAACTGAGCTTCAAGCCTTTTCGCTGTCGTGGCGTTTTTGATGCAATCGACGGCATCGAGGACGTCTGACTTAAGAATCTCTCTTCCCATATTATTAGCCTGATTCACTGATTCTATGTAATCGGTGTTCTTTATTGTGGTACTTGGATAGAAGATTACCATCGCAGAACCAAATACGGAAGTGAAATACTGCTTTGAATTATTGCCGGAAGCATTGCAGACAAGATTGAGATTGATTGCGTTGCAATCCGTTTGATTGGAACTGTAATCGTCTATGTAAGTCTCGAAATCCGCTGTGGAAAGATCCAGTGAGTTTGGATTTTTGTCAGCCGCGGTGTGGTCAGTTGCATATTGCGCAATAACGAAAGACTCACCCGGGGCGATAGGATAGTCGTTGCCGTCTCCGGGAACTTGCCATACCAGTTTGCCGAAGAATATGTAGTCGGACGCATCGCCCGTTAGTCCTGCGGCACCGGTAAAATCAAACACTGTCGAAGACAGTGCCTCGCCAAGACATATCCCGTCAGCATAGACAGTCTTGTCACTGTTGTTGTAGATCTCGTAAAACTGGTCTCTGAAGTAGTTCTTTGCGGCCGGTGTCTTGCCTGCGCTATAGAAAATCTCCTTGAACACCAATGCTGAGGATTTGGTCGCAGACACCTTGATCACGCAATTGATCCCGTCAGCGTTCACCTCAACGTTTGAAGACGTTCCTATGTAGTTGTATGAGAAACCGCCTTTTTCGAACTGGGCCTGTGCGGTGATATTATAGACACCAGTAATGAGAGAGTCCGTGGACACTGATGTGCCGGTAGATATCTTTTGCAGAACGTCCCCTGTGCCGACATTGGTAAAGGTGACAGTGTAGGATTCAGGTGAAGGTATGCCTGAAAGTGAAGACTCATCAATGGTGACCGTGGCGGACAAATAATCCACACCGCTGTCGTCAGAGCAGGATGAGATGGCAAAGGCCGCAATTGCTAAAACGGCAGCGCCGAAAATGAAAGATTTGTTGATCATACTTTAATTATTTAAAGATTTAATTTTAACTCAAAACCGAAATATATGGGATTGTTCAACTCGGAGTAACTGCCGCTTGTCACCTCCGACGGATCAAGCGGCCGAGAGTTGAATATATTGTTGACAAAGAACGAGGCTGTCAGGAAATCCTTAATCTCTTTTGACACGTTCAGATTGAACACGAGGGTAGTCTTGGTCTTTTCCGTGATAAATCTGCTTTCAGATCTCTGATCGAGCATATACCTGTAATCCGAAGACTCGGACATTTCCTGCGTGAACGGATGGACTTGTCCATCTTCGTTTGATATGTACTGTTGAGGCAGAACGTCGTTATTGTAATTGGTCCAGTTTTTTGCATATAAGTTAAGTTGCGAAGTCAGGGTCACAACGAAACCGATAGAAGGAATGTTGTGAGTGATTCTGAGCGTCGTCAACGCCTTCTCATAATTGTACTTGCGCATCTGAGGGTCATAAACTGAGACATTGCTGTTGACCGTACTGCCGTTGTAGGAATTGATGTCGAAAGTGTAGCCGTTTGTAGTGTTCATTGTGTGCATCCAGGCCCCATTCAGGTAGAAAGAGGTCCGTATGGCGTCAAAGCGGCCCAAATTCAATTCCCACTCAACGCCTGTGTTCTTCTCGTACGAAGTGTTCATAGGAACGTAGTACTTGAAGAATTTGTGAGTGTCTCTGCTCAGTTCCAGAATAGGGTTACCGCCGGCATCAGTGCCTGTCTGAGAATAGTACTTGTACGGCATCCACTGAATTGAACTGAAAGTGTTACCCATCTCATAGCCGTTTTCCATCAACTCGTTGTAGTAAGTGACGGCGAGCCGATATTTCTTGGCAATGGTAAGGTCAATGCCGATCTCAACTTTTCTGTTCAAGGCTATTTCAAGATCGTCATTCTCTCTGTCGAAAACGTAGGTAGTAGCTAGCAGGAGTTTGTTCTTGTCATCAGGAGCTTCCAGACTGTTGTAATTGGTCTGATCGTAGTAGGCCTTTTCCGGATAGAAAAAGGAGGATGTCGGAGCTTTTGCGGTCACTCCGTATCCGCCTCTAAGGGTGAGTACTTTTGGAAGGATGTCGTATGATGCATTGATTCTCGGAGAGAGGGCTGTTAGGGAATTGACCTCGTCAAAACGCAGTCCGGCAGAGAGATTGAATGTCCTGCCTAAGACATCGGCCTTGAACGAGTCTTCCGCAAATATGCCTATCTGGTTGACGAAAGGGGCATCTGAAAGGCGCCTTTCTCTGTAACTTGATTCCGAACTTGTGTTCTTCGGAGGCGCTCCTTCAGTGAACAAAAGTCCTGCGCCGAGATTGCCATCAGACTGAAAATCAGTTCCCGCAAGAATCTTGTTGCTCATTTTCGACCAGTTCTTAAAGAAATTAACTGTCACTTTCGCATACGTGTTCAACTCTTTTCCGTAAAAGTCATAATGCGAGAAATAAGTGAAAGGCAGGTAAGTGGCATATTCATTATTCTGGCTTGCATTGAAACGGGTTATCTCGTTTCCAGCCGAATCGAAGATGTGCCGTCCCGCCGTGTTCGACAACGTGGTGCCGTCAGTCATATTGGTTGAATAGATGGACACGGCATTCACATAGTCCTGCTCGTGAAAGGATTCTTTGTAAGTGTAGCTGTTTGACAAATCATATCTCAGAGACTTCAGCCATCCTTTGTTGATGTTCCAAGTGCCGTTAGTGTTGAACCTGTAGCCGATGTTGGTTCCTCCTGACGACACTGAATTGCTGAGATCGTCATGATTCCGATTTCTGGTGTCTTTGCCGTATTTCAGTTCCAATGACGTGGAAGAATTCAGGTCACCGTATCTTTTTGTCCACATTCCTTTGAGATTAAATCTTTGGTAATAGGCATAGGCCTCAGTGGTTTTAGCGTTGCTATAGGCATAGTCACCGCTAATGTGCATGTCTCCGGCCTTATCCGAGATTCTGAATCCTTTGGAAATGTAGCCCTGAAATATCTTGGGATTAGTTTTTATTCTGACTGTCAGCGGCTCTATTCCAGCTTTTGAATTGATGATTACGGCACCCGAGGTCAAATCTCCGTATTGAACTGACGGGATGCCTCTTATCACCTCCACTGATTCTATGTTGTCCGTGGATATGGACCTGACATCAATTCCCGAATTTGGTATTGATCCTGCGGATGAGACGGAAGATCCGGCAATCGTGGATGAGACTCCTGTGATGGAAGAGGAGAGACTTTCCATATTCGCATTGTTGGAAACCGGGGCGCCGTCAATTATGATGGAGGTGCCTAAGCTGTTCATCGCAGTGCTTGCCGCAGTTCTGAGACTGAGGCTCTGGGTGGATGACAAATCAGGATTTGTCAGTTCGACTCCGGGAAGCAGTTGCATAATGTCTTGTAGAGAGCTTGTCTGAGAATGGTCGATGGCTTGTCTGGATATGATCGAGGCAGTGGCGTCGCCTGCTTTGCTTCTGCTTGCTACGACATTTACTTCTTTCAATCTGAATGAACTCTCCACAAGCGTAAAGTTGAATTCAGACTTACCGCTTCTGCGGAGGACAATCGTAGAATCCACATTCTCGTAGCCAATCAACTGGATTGAGATAGTGTAGTCGCCTGGATCAAGATCCCGAAAATCATAACGTCCGTTCTTGTCGGTCATTGCGTAAAGGCCCGCAGGATTAAGAATGACGGCAGCATACTCTACCGGAATCGTCTTTCCTTCATTTGATGCGCTCACGTAGCCGTCTATGCTGATTGTCCCTTTGGACATCTTTTGCGCGAAAAGAGCCTGGGAGGTCAACAACGACAACAAAACTAAAGAAATAATTCTACGCATTGTCTTCTATTTTAAGCAGGCGATGGTTCTTTCAAGTTCTTCTTTCACAGCCGTGCAGCCTACTTTGTCGTACAGTTTCTCGCAAGACTGGAGGATTGAGGGCCTTTTGTCTGAATAGACATACCAGCCGAGGGCTTCGGCCGCTTTCACTCTAAGTTCCTCATCTTCAGAATCATCCGCAACAAGACTGAGTAAAGGCTTGACCGCGGATGGCTCGCAGGCGTTTCTCTGGCCCGTCACTGTCAATCCTTTATCCTTCAACGAAACGGATTTGTCTGATAGGCCGCTTATTTCTTTCTCTGAAGAATCCCAGGAATATGTCAGTCTCTTCACGAAGGCATCGTAGTCTTTCCCTTCCGGCCACATTCTTCCACGAACAGAGTCCATTATTAAGATCACTTCCTCCGGCGCATAAAGGCCGAGAGCTTCTGAAAGATGGTATCTCACTCTGCCTGCTTCCTTTGGATCCAAATAATGTCTGACAATAGGTTCAAGCATTTCAGGTGCGCCGCAAATCTCCGCATATCTGGCTGACATTCTGCGTATCAACTCATAAGAGTCACAAAGACCTGTCTTCAACGCATTGATAAACAATGGAGTAGATGGATAAAGACGGACTATCGACATAAAAGCCTCCATCCTTACGTTCATTCTATTGTCATTGCTCATAATGTCAAGAAGCTTCTCAGGTGAAATTTCATTGTGCGCCGCAAGCCATTTGATCCCGTAGCCGCAAATGTCAGGAACGTCAGATTCCGCCATTTTCTTTGCCATTTTCTCAGTCGTGCCGACAAGAGTCAAGTCAAGATTGCTAATGTCGGAGACTTTCGCTGCAAACGAAAATGTAGGATCTCCGAAAAGGTGGGATTCAAGAGTCATATTCTGCCTTGTACAATTGCCTATGCACGCTCCGTAGGCCATAAGACCGGCCAACTCGTTTTTCCAATGATCCTGAATGATGTTCACGCTGTTTCCGAACACCGCAAGAGTCGAGGATCCGTGGCCGAACGCATATCTGGCGGCCACATAATCGTCGTGAATGAAGGCGCCGTTGAAGCAAGCGTCCAGAATCAGGACTTTCACGCCTGAGGCATATCCGTCAAAATCAGGCAGAAGGATGTCCACTGCCGCATCTCTCAAAGAATCAGTTTCCTCAACTGAAGGGTCGTCATATCCTTTTAACCACGACTCCGGCACATCGAACTGGATCATAAGTTCTTGTTTTGCTTTGAGAGTGTCTTTAGCTGAGCGCATTTTGCCTCGTAATGTGCTTTTGAGTGATTCAATGTGATCAGTTGACATAAATGCGTAAGGCTCTTTGCTGAGATACTGCGCGTCATCAGCTCCGTGCGTGTGGAGATGCGCGTAATCAAGAGTCTTCTCCGATAGAATCTCGCGAATACGGGCTTTCACGAATTTGTCTTCGTCATAATTAAAGAAATGAACGGCTTCATCCGGCCTTGAGAATCCGAATTGCTCATACATTGCTCTGTCTTCGTCTATCCTTGCGTTGACACTCTCGGAACTGTTGCCGTGACCTCCGAAATGGAACGCATTATCGAATTTTTCAGGGCTATTCTTTGCATTGACTGCTTTTGTCAGAAATTCCGCAATCAGCTGATTGAATGAGTACCGGTAATCCGTTTTTGCCGGTTTGATTCTTGCGGAATAGATGTCGCAGTTTACTGCCTGGTCTCCTTTGGGTGACAGGTCGTAGTAATACAACCTGTCGTCTTTTTCATCTTGTTTAAGGAAATCAAACTGCAGTCCGAAATCGTCATAATAACGGTCGGAAGGAATGGAAGAGCTCTGCCATTTTGATTTCGGATTCATCTTGAATGCGGTTGCAAGGTGATGTGCGTGACGAATCATAGGGATGGGCACATTGCCTATCAGTACAGCGCCTTCAAGATAGTCGTGCTCGTGCAGGGACTTCAAGGTGTCTCTTACAAAATCAGGAGAGGTTTTGTCGCTGATGAGTATAAGGTGGGTGTTCTTTCTGTCTACATTATTAATGGCTAATGCGTAAGCCAAGACTTGAGACTTCACTTCGGCATAAGTGTTTTCATCGATGACAATGGCGACAGAAGTCGTTTTTCTGTCATTTTTCGCGGATACCGCAGTTACTGATGCGACAATGAAAAGGATAAATAGCGCTGCTTCCTTGATTCTCATAATATGTTACATTTACTATTACTAACCGGCGGGAAAACTCATGGCTTCCGCCCACACTAACTTCGCAAATATAAGAAAGAATTTTATATTTGCAAGTGGTCGGTTGGCTATGAAAGGAGTTATTATGTCGTCACTAAAGCGCTACTTTTCGGCTTTGGCTCGGGAGGCGCCGAAGAAAAGGGAGAGTTGGGCGAGATAGTATGGGACCATTATCAGAAGGCCGGAGTGTGGCAGCGGGGTGACGAATTTGTTCCAGGCGAGTATGCCGTCGGATATGAGGAAGAGGCCTGCGCCGAAAGAGCAGAGCGAGAACCAGTAGTCGTAGGGCCTTTTGATGGAGACGGCTGTAATGGATGTGGAGAGCATTGTGATTATAAGGATTGCGTAGACCATTACGCCGATTCTCACCGTTCCCGCGGGAGCGAATGGGACTATTTCCTGAAAAGCGATTGTCAGCAGCCATATACATATAGCCGCTACGCCTATATATAGGGAATATGGCTTGTTGCCTTTACCTGATGTCTTCAGGCTGTCAAGTATGATCCTGACGAAAAATGAGATCATAAAGATGTGTGCCGCTGCGAACAATCCCATCTGCCAAATAAAATCGTGACAGGAGCCGGCGTAGTCGCCGAGAGCGGAGAAGAGCATTGCCGCGCACATCTGCCAAGGCAATAGCCAGAGTCCCGCTATGAATAGCGAGAACACCGGGATTGCGATTTTGTGCGGCACCGGGATGGGCAGGAAATAGAAAATAGCCGCTGCCGCGAAAACGGCTACGGCTATTATCTTTATGGCCCTTATAGTGATCATTTTATTTGACTTCTCAAATTCCTTGAATCATTTTTTGGTGATTCTTCGGGATTGTGATTTTCGCTACTTGTCGTAATCCTCGCCTGCTTTCTTAAACAAGGCGTAGCTGCGGAAATATGTCTTAATCGGCATCGACGGAGTTCCGAGAACGACCTGCCCGGGCGTCTTGATGTTGCCGATGACTCCTGTCTGCGCGCCGAAAGTGGTGTGATCGCATATCGTAAGGTGACCTGCGATGCCGACCTGTCCGGCCATTATGCAGTTCTTACCGATCTTTGTGGAACCTGCTATTCCAGTCTGAGCCGCTATTGCAGTGTTGTCTCCTATCTGTACGTTGTGCGCAATCTGACAAAGGTTGTCGATCTTCACTCCATTGCCTATTATTGTGGATTCCATCTCGGATTTGTCGATGGTAGTGCAGGCGCCGATTTCTACGTCATTGCCAATGACCACGTTGCCGAGATGCTCTATTTTCTCCCAAGATCCGTCAGGACGCGGGGCATTGCCGAAACCGTCAGATCCTATGACTGCGTTGGCGTGGATTATCACATTGTTGCCTATAATCATTCCTGGATAGACTCTCACTCCGGGATAGAGGATGCAATGCGAGCCTATCTGGACGTTGTCTCCTATGTAGACATTTTCATATATCTTGGTGTAATCACCTATCTTTGCGTGGTGCCCAACGTAAGAGAAGTCCCCGACATAGACTTTTTTGCCGAATTTGGTAGTAAGGAACCATCTTGCGCGAAGGCCTCTGTGGAAGCCCTGGTTATACCTCTGGGCTGAAACATAGTGGAGAAGGTCGGCCACGGCGCGATAAGCGTCTTCCACTCTGATCATAGTGGGGGTGACAGCCTCTTTCGGGGTGAAATCCTTGTTCACGAGCAGTACTGACGCCTTGCAGGTGTAAACGTAATGTTCATATTTAGGATTGGCGAAAAAGCATATAGCGCCGGGCTTTCCGTGCTCTATTTTCGCGAAACTTTTGACTACTGCTTCCGGATCTCCATCGACAGTTCCCTTGAGGATTTGAGCAAGCTGTTTAGCTTTGAATTCCATAATGTTGTACGTGTTTGTCCTGCAAAGTAAACACAATTATGTTTTATTACGAAATTTTATTTCAAATAGTGCCGCCAACAAGCCTTATGGAATTGTCGGACAGGACTTACCGGCCTTCGCGCTGCCGACCTCAGTCGGCAGCAGACGACTGAGGTCGAATGGCCGCACATAGCCCATTAGGGGCAGCCGGCTTGCCGGCGGGGGTCAGATACCCCGCGGTTAAACGCAAAGCGCCTACAACACGGGGATTGACGGCGTTAGGCTAGTCAGCGGAGCTGATGCGCCTAACGCCGTGCACCTTTCATTTTGGCTGCGAGATCACCTGTCATCGCGGACTTCATCATCTTGCGAGTACCTTCAAACTGCTTCAGAAGCCGGTTGATCTCAGGAAGAGAAGTGCCGCTGCCGTCAGCGATACGCTTGCGGCGACTGCCGTTGATGATTTCAGGATGATCCCTCTCCTCTGGAGTCATAGACATAATAATCGCCTCGATCCCTTTGAAAGAACTGTTGTCCACATCCACATCCTTTATAGCCTTGCCAACACCAGGAATCATAGAAGCCAGATCCTTAATGTTACCCATCTTCTTGATCTGCTGAATCTGATTGTAAAAATCCATCAAAGAGAATTTGTCCTTCGCAAGTTTTTTCTTCAGCTCGCGAGCCTGCTTCTCGTCAAACTGTTCCTGAGCCTTTTCCACGAGAGTGACAACATCACCCATACCGAGGATTCGGTCAGCGATTCTGGCAGGATAAAAAGCATCCAGAGCCTCAAGTTTCTCTCCTGAACTAATGAACTTGATAGGTTTGTTGACCACAGCTTTGATTGAAAGAGCGGCACCGCCTCTGGTGTCACCATCCATCTTTGTCAGAACCACACCGTCGAAATCAAGCCTGTCATTGAAAGCCTTCGCAGTGTCCACAGCATCCTGTCCGGTCATAGCATCGACCACGAACAGCGTCTCTGTTGGCGAAGTCCCGTCCTTCAATGCCGAAATCTCATCCATCATCTCCTGATCAACCGCCAAACGGCCCGCCGTATCAATGATCACGAGATTAAAGCCCTCATTCTTGGCCTTGGCCAAAGCATTCTTAGCAATACGTACAGGCTCCTTTACCCCCTCCTCAGAGTAAACCGGCACCTGAATCTGCTCTCCGAGGACCTTCAACTGATCGATAGCTGCGGGCCTGTAGACGTCACACGCCACCAACAGAACATTCAGCCCCCTCTTACTCTTGCAGTTATGAGCCAATTTCCCGCAGAAAGTGGTCTTTCCTGAGCCCTGAAGACCAGCGACAAGGACAACCCCCGGATTACCTTTCACATTAATGTCCTGAGAATCACTGCCCATAAACTCAGTCAGCTCATCGTGAACGATTTTCACCATCATCTGCTGAGGCTTCACTGCTGTAAGGACATTCTGTCCCATAGCCTTCACCTTCACCCTGTCACAGAAATCCTTAGCCACCTTGTAACTGACATCGGCATCCAGCAAAGCCTTGCGGATGTCCTTAATGGTCTCGGCAACATTAATTTCGGTTATTTTCCCCTCTCCCTTAAGAATCTTAAAGGATCTTTCCAGCCTTTCGGATAAATTCTCAAACATAATATTCTATACTATTTAAAATAATCAACTAACTTCGGCGAATCGCCCACTCTGTCAGAATAGACAAGAGGAGCCAGATCCCGACAATTGTATCTGCTCGCCATAACCTGCCCGTACGCCCCGGCGCTCCGGATGGCAAGAAGATCGCCTCTGAAACTCTTTCTGAGTTCCCTTTCCTCGCCCCACACATCGCTCGACTCGCAAACAGGTCCCACGACATCATACACACACTCCTTGCAATCATCATTTCGCAAATAGAAAGCGGACAGATTCTCAATCTTGTGATAGGCCCCGTACAGGGCCGGCCTTATGAGATCATTCATGCCCGCATCCAGAATAAGGAAATTCTTGGTCTCCCCGCTCTTGAGATAAAGGACCCTCGAAATAAGCGTGCCGCTTTGAGCCACTACAGAGCGGCCAGGCTCCACTTGAACCACCTGTCCCGGTCTGACAGAGAGATTGTCTTTGATTGTCTTCATCCACTCATTGAAATCCGCAACAGGATTGTCATCAGGAGACTCATAATCAACGCCAAGTCCGCCTCCGAGGTCCAAGCTCTCAGCTACAAGACCTCGAGAGAAAAAATACTCCTCAATCTCATTGACCCTGCGACATTCCAAAGCATAAACGCTGTCAATTTGAGTAATCTGAGAGCCTATGTGGAATTGCAATCCCCTGAACACCAGATTCTGACTATTCTTGACAATCTCGATAGCAGAGTCAAACTCGTGAGCCGCAATCCCGAACTTGTTCTCATACAAGCCCGTCGTCACATACCTGTGAGTGTGCGCGTCAATGTTGGGATTAATTCTCAAAGACACATTAGCCTTGATCCCTAAATGCCCTGCCATCTCATTGATTACAGACAATTCCTGAAGAGACTCGCAATTGAAAGCACCAATTCCGATCTTCAGAGAATCGAAAATCTCCTTATCGCTCTTGCCCACCCCCGCAAACATTATCCTCTCCGGAGAGAAACCGCAACTGTGTGAAAGTGTGACCTCATTACCGCTGACACAGTCCGCCCCGAAACCTTGCGAAGACACCAATCTCAGAAGCCTCTCGTCAGAATTGGCTTTGACAGCATAGTTGACCCGTATTCCGAACTTGTCGGAAACAATCCTCAACTCGGAAAGAGTCTTTTGCAACAATTCCAAGTCACAATAATAGAACGGTGTACGGATTTGCGACAATCCGTTGAAATCTGAGATTTTCAGCATCAGTCTGACATTTGACAATATTCTTGCAAAAATAGTCAAATTCCGAAAATATAGCAATCTATAAGCCCGTCCAAGTCAAAAAGAAATTCTGATCACCGATGAAATAGAACTTTCTGTCGGAATCATACAACGGACTGCCGGCACTTAGAAATATCTCAATCCTCCCGCTCGAATACTTTCCTCCCTTCCTGTTCTTACAGGCATCGATAGCTTCAATGACGTAGGAGTTAGCTAAAGAGTAAGGAGCGTTCAAGAACTTGTATTTTCCGGCAGCGTCAGTCAAAGTTGTGTCAGAGGAGAGACGGGCCGAGAAATCTGAAGAATTGAAAGACGAAAGAATCAGCATAATGCTGTCTATAGGCTCCGAACTGGCTTTGTCCGTCACTTTGCCGAAAACAGCAAGCAGACCGACGTCCGGAGAGTCGTCAAAATTCTCGTCAGCCACTGAGCACGAACTAAGGGACAACGCGAAAAGAGACAATAGGATAATGGATATTAACAATAATCTATTCATCTGGCAATGTTACTACCAGGCTCGGGTTTCAATGTACAGGGGACAAATTTAGATATTATTTCTTCCCGTGCAAAAAATTGTTGCCAATCTCTCCCGCATCGACAATGGAACCGGCCACGACATTGGCCACCTTAGCACGCAATGCTCCAACACTGCCGTCATCTTTAGGATGCACTCTGTGAGCTAACAGAATGACAGCTGTACCGGTCTCGAAATCAATCACCATAGACGGGCCGGTGTAGCCTGTGTGACATATAGACAGCTCACGGCTGAACAAATCACCTTTCACTCCGCAATGCTCGCTCAAGACATCCCAGCCCAACGCCCTTCCGACACTAAAAGAATTACCGGAAGGAATCGTGATCATCCTCCTCACCGCCTCCTCGCTCAGGATTCTGTCCGAAGAACGGGGGCTTACCTTTCCCCAATTCAGAAGAGCGATGGCGACTTTAGAAAGATCCAATGCATCGGAAAAGACGCCCGCATTTCCGGAATTTCCTCCGTTGATGATCCTTGCGAGCGGATCGTGAACCACTCCCACCAGCGGTCTTCCGTCAGACTGAACCTCAGTCGGAGCGCACAACGCCAAAGTCTCTCCCTTTGGATTGTAGCAAGTGTGCTTCAATCCGAGCGGCCCGAACACATTTTTCAAGGCATAATCACACAGTTTTTCGCCAGTCACATTCTCCAAAATATGCTGTAAAGTGACGAAATTAAGACAACTGTACATAAAGTCCGTTCCGGGCCTGAAATTCCTCGGAACTTCACGGACGATAAAACTCATCAATGAGTCAGGCTGTCCGCGACCATATCTTTTGACAAACTCGGACACATTGACATAAGGGCTCAGTCCTGAGGAATGTGTCATCAGATCCTGAACGGTTATGTCGACCACCTCTCCCGTCGAAGAGTCCTTCCAAGGCTTGAATCCGGGGATATACTTGGACACATCGTCCGACAATCTGACCTTCCCGTTGTCAATCAACTGCATAAAAGACAGAGTCGTACCCACGCATTTGCTGACGGACGCCAGATCAAACACCGTCCCCACTGTCATAGCCACAGTGTCAGGAACAACGGATTTGTTGCCGTAAGCCTTCAGATACACGACTTTATCTCCATTCACTACGCAAAGCACAGCTCCAGGGATCTCGCCTGAAGAAATTGCGGAATTGATGACAGAGTCCGCAAGACTCATTCTTGACAAGTCAATCTTTCCTCCGTCCTTACCTCGTCCGAAGACAAAACTGTCAGACAGCAACAAGCAGCACGACAGAAAGACAATCGAAGCGACTAATATTTTTCTCATAGCTGATGAGCGCTCTTAAGAAGATCCACAACCTCTTTCACAGGATTGAAAGTCTCCAGAGGGACCTCAACGAAAGCCGTGTTCCAATCACTCATAGCACCGTTCCAAAGTCCAGGCAATTCCAGAGCTTTGAGTTCTCTTCCCTGATAACTCTTGGAACTGATGAATCCGGCCTCAAGATCAACATAATTCAACAAATCGAATTTCTCTCCCTTATAATTTCTCAGACAGCAGACAAGATCCACCGGATTGAAATGAGTCGCTCTTGACATTGCCTCCATCGCACCCTCACTTTCACGATTGATCTGCACACTCTCGAGAATCTGAAGAGAGGTAGCGCCCTCTTTTGAGACGACATAAGGTCCTCCTCCCGGCTCGCCTTCGTTTCTTACCATTCCGCACACTCTCACCGGCCTGTCAAGCTTCGCCCTGAGGACTCGCATCCTTTCCTCGCAATCACGCGCCAAAGGCAATTGGATGCACAATTCCCTGTCCAGGAAAGACTCAACCGTATCGCAAAGATTCCTGCACTCTGCGGAAGAAGCGTCTGTAACCCCGTCAAACTCACGCAGATAACCGAATATTCTGTCCCTCAATTGAAGACATTTGCCCATAAGAGCCTTCTTGTACGTCGCAGTGACAGGAAGAAGTCTTTCATTGGCGACATTGTCGATGTTCTTGATGGACACAAGCTCCTCCGACACCTTGTTGAGATTGTAGATCAACGCACCGTGTCCGCCCGGTCTGAACAGCAATTCGTCCTTCTCGGTTCTGAAAGGCCTGTTCTTCAGATCGACGGCAATAGTGTCGGTCGCAGGATTCTGATAAGTGAAAGTCACATTGTAACGAACCCCGTATTTCTTCTCATAAACATCCTTAACCTCCTCCAGAGCAGCCTTGAAAAGGTCCAGATGTTCCGGGGATATGGTAACGACAAGATTGGAAGACCCGTCGGAATTGCGCATATATGCCTGAGCCTCAACCAGATGCTCCGCAAAGGCAGTCCGGCACTCGCCATCCGCATATCTATGGAACTTGATCACGCCCTTAGGCTTAGCCCCATAGTTCAACCCTGTCGGAGTGAGCAATTTAGAAAGAACATCTTTCCGGTAAGCCATAGTGTCCGAAGGCTCTCCGAACATATCCTTGGAATAGAAAGCGAATTTCTCTATGTTGTCGACAAGTTTGCGTGAGGGAGAATCCTCCGGCACATCCTTTCCCTCATTTAGAACGGAAAGAGCGGCGAACATTGTCTTGAACATCCTCGATGCCGCACCCGAAGCAGGGACGAATTTGCATTTCCCGTCCACTGAAGCGGATTCATAATAAGCCACGGCAACATTCAAGTCTGACTCGCTCAAAACTGAAATTCCTCTTTGGGGAGTCGCAGGACCGACAATCTTCATCCAAGGGAAGCCTTTTCTGAAATGATCAAGCTGCCCTTCCACCTGACGGACGGAAGAGCCTCTCTCCTCCATCTGTTCCAAATCATTCTGAGTAAACATTATTTATTGGTACATTAGTTAGACATAAAACTCTCTTCGGTACTGATACTCCGAACGCATAGTCTCAAAACCGTCCGGATTCAGTCTGAACATAAAATCATCCGTAAAGATAGGATAATTATATTGCATAACAGCGGCAATCTCGCCTTGATTCATACCTTTTAAAGATAGTTTCATCGGCTCCTGCTGCGGAATGTTCTCGTAAGGGAAATAATCATAAAGCTCTGTGATGCCGAAATACTTCGCCACGGATCTCACTGCACCTGAAGTTCCGTTCTGCTTCCCCTGAAAAGAATAACCGGCTATATGAGGAGTCGCGATGTCCACTTTCGAAATCAATTCCTGATTGACGTTAGGCTCGTTGTTCCAAGTGTCAATGATCACGGGACCCAGCTTCGGGATAGCCCTCAGCAGAGCCTCGTCAGACATCACCTCCCCTCTTGAGGCATTTATGAAGAACGCCCCGGGTTTCATATTGTCAAAAAAAAGGTCATCCGCCATTCCCTTAGTAGTCTCGTCCAGAGGCACGTGAAGAGTCACTATGTCAGCGTTCTTGAGGAGATAGTCCAGAGAACAGAAGCCTTCAGGACCTTCCTTCTCTTCGCGGGGAGGGTCGTTTTTCAGAACATTGAAACCAAGATAATCAGCCATATATGCCACTTTGGAGCCGACATTTCCGACGCCGATTATCCCGAACTTGCATCCTTTCAGCTTTATCGCCTCCCTGCAAGCCGTTCCGTAGAGGGCCGAAAAGACATAATCCATAACCCCGCCGGCATTACATCCGGCCGCATTGCAAACTTTGATGCTGTGCGCCTGGCAGAAATCAAGATCTATGTGATCAGTTCCGATGGTGGCAGTAGATATGATCTTTATCCTCGTCTTCCTAAGAAATTTCTCATCACATTTCGTCCTTGTGCGGATGATCAGCGCGTCAGCGTCAATGACATCCTCGTGAGTTATCAGTTTGCCGTCCTTGTACAAGACATCAGCGTAAGGTTCCAGAACTCCTTTCAGAAAAGGGATTACGCTGTCAACGACAATTTTCAATTTTCTCTTAATCATTTCAAGACTATTTTTTGAACATATCCTGTCTTTGCGATTTTTTCGTCATAAAGATGATCGCCGGCGAGATACTGATTGATTTTTTCCACGAGAACATCCTTCTGCATATACAGTTGGCTTCTTATCACTGACGAGTTCAGGGTCACGAACAAAGTCCCGTTGCGGAAGAAAGTCTTGAGCGTGAACGGACCGGCTCCTGAAACCGCATCCCACGCACAATATATTATATGAGTGTTCATTCCGTAAGAAAGACCCATACTCCTCAGAAAATACGGAATAAGAGTCCCGATACCGACCGCCTTTGAACGACGCAAACCGCTTGAATTCTGATTCTTGTCCATTTAAATTTGATTAAAAGCCCCGTCGGACGATTCGTAATAGACTCTGTCCTCTGTGAGAGAGTCCACGATGCCGGACATTCTGACTTTGTTGCTGTCCGTTATGAAAATCTGTCCGAAATCATTTCCGGACACCATAGAAAGCAGATTGGAGATTCTGGCGATGTCCAATTTGTCGAACACGTCGTCAAGAAGAAGAATGGGAGCGTAGCCGTACTTCTGTCTCATAATCTCATACTGAGCCAATTTCAATGAGACCAAAAACGACTTCTGCTGTCCCTGAGAGCCTATCTTTCTGATCGGATAATCATTCATAGAAAAATCCAGATCGTCCCTCTGCACCCCAGCGGTTGTGTAACCGAAATACCGGTCCCTTTGGCGCGAAGCCTTGAGAAGGTCATTGAGAGAGGATCTCGAAAGATCTGATTTGTAGCCGATTCCGACCGTCTCGGAATTGCCTGACAGGATGTTATAGTAGTGCGCCACCACAGGCGTTAGCTTTCTGACGAACTCCGATCTGAACTCATACACTTTGGAAGCCAGAGCAGACATCCTGTCGTCAAACACGTCCAGCAAAGTGTCGTCCGAGACCTTGTCCTTCAGCATCTTGTTTCGCTGCATAAGCAGTCTGTTGTACTGTTGGAGCGCGGTCAGATACTCTCTGTCCATCTGAGAAAGCACCCCGTTGGTGAACTTCCGCCTTTCCTCTCCGGAATCACTCACAAGGGCGATGTCCGAAGGTGAGACCATAACTATTGGCAATTCTCCTACGTGGTCGGATACTTTCTTGTAGAATTTTTCTCCTTTCTTTATCTTTTTTACCCCTGACACATCAACAGCAAATGAAAAGGTCTGTTTCTGACCGTCCGGCATACGGTAAGCGCCGGCAAGTTCGAACTTGTCGGTTCCGTAACGGAAATTGAATTTGTCGGAAGACGAAAAGGCGCTCTTTGTCATTGACAGATAATAAATTGCGTCCATCAGATTTGTCTTTCCCATCCCATTGTTCCCGGAGATGCAGTTGATGTTCGGGGAAAAGATCAGCTCCTGAAACTCAATGTTCCTGAAATCCTTTACTACTATTTTTTCCAAAGCAAGCATAGCTCTGCAAAGATACCAAAAGAAGGAGAAATAAATAATTGTTGAATTAGTCTATTTTTTGTAATTTTGCATTCTCTTTGTGAAAATATAAATATTTTAAAATATGGCAAAGCAAAATCTTCAGAATGAAAATCAATTAAAGGAGCAGGAAAGCATCCGTCAGGAAAAAGTCACCGAGACCCTTTCACGCACCGAGAAATTCTTCACAGCGTACAAAAAAGCCGTTTACATCGGCATTGCGGCAGTTCTTGTCATTGTCCTGGCAGTTCTCTGCTATCACAAGTTCTACTATCAGCCAAAGAAGGCCGAAGCTCAGGAGCAGATGTTCCCTGCGGAAAACAATTTCCGTTCAGAGGAGTACGAGCTTGCACTCAACGGGGACGGCAACGTTCTGGGATTCGCGCAGATCATCAAAGAGTACGGCGCAAAGGCAGGAGCGTCCACATTCCTGTATGCGGGAGTCTGCGAACTCCATCTCGGCAATTTCGAGAATGCGATTTCTTACCTCAAGAAGTATAACGGCAAGGATCCAATTCTCGCAGCGAGAGCTCTCGCCTGCATAGGTGATTCCTACATCGGGCTTGAGAAGTACGACGAGGCTTTGTCTTTCTTCAAGAAAGCGGCCGGCAAGGCTGATAACTTGTACAAGGCCACTTACCTTCTTAAGGCAGGTGTCACTTGCGAGCAGCTGGGCAAGAACGATGAGGCGCTGACTTACTACAAGGAGATTAAAGATCAGTTCCCTCAGTCTATCGAGGGTTACGACATTGACAAGTATATTTCAAGAATAGAAAGTCAGCAGACTACAAAATAAGTTTTTTAGAGTATGGGAAGAGCATTTGAGTTTAGAAAAGAGAGAAAGATGAAGCGCTGGGGTCACATGGCCCGAACCTTCACAAAACTTGGGAAGGAGATTACTATCGCAGTCAAAGCCGGAGGCCCCGATGTTGTGGGTAACCCTAGACTTAGAGCGCTTGTTGCGGAAGCGAGAAACGAGAGTATGCCTAAGGAGAATGTCGAGCGTGCCATCAAAAAGGCCACGGACAAGGCTCAGGGGGATTTCAAAGAGGTCACATACGAAGGATACGGTCCTCACGGAATCGCATATTTAGTTGAGACCGCGACTGACAACACCACAAGGACAGTGGCTAATGTCAGAAGCTATTTCACCAAATGCGGCGGAACATTGGGAACGAGCGGCAGCGTAAGCTTTATGTTCGACCACAAATGCGTGTTCCGCATCAAAGAGACCACTCCTATCGATGTCGATGAGCTTGAGCTGCAGTTGATTGACCTCGGAGGTGAGGAAGTCTACGAAGAGGAGGAAGAGGATCAGGACGGCAACGTGACCAAAGACATCGTCATCTACGGCGCATACGAGGCTTACGGAGCTATCCAGAAATTCATTGAGGACAACGGCTACGAGCTTGTCTCCGGCGGTTTCGAACGACTTCCGAATGTGGATCTGAAAGAGGTCACTCCTGAACAGAGAGTTGATCTTGACAAGCTCACCGATCTGATTGAGAACGATGAGGACGTCACCAATGTCTACTCCACGATGAAGCCTTCCGAAGAGGAATAATTCTCGCAAAGACATATCGCATAAGAGCCCCGACGTTTTGGCGCCGGGGCTTTTTTCATTTTCCGCCTACCACCATCTAACCAGAATATCCGTATCCCGTCCAGCAATAATCCCTGACACTGTCGGCATATACACACCTAACTGCCACCCAAGCAGTGAAAGGTCGATTCCGAAAAAAGAGCCTCTACCCTTTGACACAAGTCGGCATCAGCCGACCGCGGCCGAATGACCGCATACGCCATAGAGGACAGCCGGCTCACGGCAATTGGGTTACTATTGTGGCGAAAGTTGTGTATAAATGGCGTATTGGAACTTTGAGATGTTCAAAGAAAAGGAAATCTGAGTATATTTGCAAATTCAACAATTGAAATGCAAAATATATGAGTGTTCAGCAAGAGAAAATCAAAGAGTTGGTTGAGCGCAGAGCTTCCGCCAGAATGGGCGGCGGACAGAAAAGGATTGACGCACAACACCAGAAAGGCAAACTCACCGCGCGTGAGAGGATAGCTTTACTTCTTGACGAAGGCAGTTTTGAGGAATACGATATGTTCGTACAGCACCGCTGCACGAATTTCGATATGGACAAAACTCATTTCGACGGTGACGGAGTCGTGACGGGCCAAGGCACCATCAACGGGAGGTTAGTCTACGTCTTCGCACAGGATTTCACCGTTTCGGGAGGATCACTCTCGGAAACTATGGCTCAGAAAATCTGCAAAGTAATGGATATGGCTTCCGGAAACGGCGCCCCCTGCATCGGTCTCAACGACTCGGGAGGAGCAAGAATTCAGGAAGGCACAAACGCATTGGCTGGATTCGGAGAGATTTTTGAAAGGAACATCCTTTCTTCCGGAGTAGTGCCGCAGATTTCGGGGATATTCGGTCCTTGCGCCGGCGGAGCGGTCTACTCCCCCGCCCTCACGGACTTCACTATTATGGTCAAGAACACATCCTATATGTTCCTCACCGGACCTGAAGTCGTGAAAAGCGTAACCGGAGAGACAGTCACCTCTGAAGACCTCGGAGGAGCAAGCGTACACGCCACAAAAAGCGGTGTCGCCCACTTTGCGGCTGAGAACGACGAGGACGGCATCAACATCATCAAAGATCTGTTAAGTTATCTGCCGCAGAACAACAGATCAGAAGCTCCAGCAGTCCCTACCGGAGACCCTGTAAGCAGAGTCGATGACGCTCTCAACGAAATAATCCCCGACAATCCCAACAAGCCTTATGATATGTACTACATCATCAAGAGCATTGTTGATGACGGAAAATTCTTTGAGGTACACGCCTCATTCGCAAAAAACATCATAGTCGGATTCGCCAGATTCAACGGCAGGTCAGTCGGGCTCGTAGCCAACCAGCCTAAGATTCTTGCCGGCGTCCTTGACAACAACGCTTCCAGAAAAGCAGCGCGTTTCGTAAGATTCTGCGACGCTTTCAACATCCCACTTGTGACATTGGTCGATGTTCCGGGTTTCCTTTGCGGGACACAGCAGGAGTACGGCGCGATCATAGACAACGGTGCAAAACTTCTTTACGCTTACGGTGAAGCGACAGTGCCGAAAGTCACGGTCACGCTCCGCAAATCCTACGGTGGAGCCCACATCGTTATGAGCTGCAAGCAGTTGAGAGGCGACTTAAACTACGCATGGCCTTCCGCCAACATCGCGGTGATGGGAGCCGACGGAGCAGTGAAGATCCTTTACGGAAAAGAGTTGAAGGCAATTGAGGATCCGCAGGAGAAAGCGAAACTCGCCGAACAGAAGAAAAACGAGTACAACGATCTGTTCTGTAATCCTTATCAGGCGGCAAAGATGGGATATATCGATGACATCATCGAGCCGAGGAACACCCGTTTCCGCGTGATCCGGGCTCTTGAGCAGCTCGCGGACAAGAAGCAGACTCTGCCTGCCAAGAAGCACGACAATCTTCCTCTTTAACAGGACAATGAAAATGAAGAAATCTCTTATATTCATAGGTGTCTTAATCTCGCTGAGCCTAACTCTGCGCGCTCAAAACGTCACCGACCTCATCATTTCAGAGGTGATGGCCGAGAACGACAGCAGCATTGTAGACGACTACGGCCGGCATAACGGCTGGATTGAGATTATGAACACATCCCAAGGCACCTTGAACTTCGGAGGATGCTATTTCTCCGATGACAGGGGCAACCTTGTGAAAAGCGAGATCCCTAAAGGCGACCTCAAAACTAAACTCGGTCCCAGACAAGTGGCGGTGCTCTTCGCCTCAGGCGACAGCAATCATGGAACCTTCTATCTTGATTTCATAATCAGAAAAGGTTCGACCATCTATCTGACAAGCAACGATGGAAGAACAATTATCGATTCCATAACTGTTCTTTCGGATCTGCCGGCAGATATGACCACAAGCAAGATTGCTTTGGACAACAAGAAAATGGACTTTCAGAGAGCCGACACTCCGACCGTAGCCAGTCCAATGCTTGTGAATGGAATTAAACACGTCGAGACAGGAAGCCAGAAACTCAAGAGAGAAGACCCTTACGGCCTGATTCTGACACTCGTGTCTGTGACCGTGGTGTTCGCGGGCCTTATCATTCTCTGGCTCCTCTACGGAAGCGTCGGGAACATATTCCAGGGCAAATTCAAGAGAAAGAAGACAGCGAAAGGAATGACACCGGAAGTTGCGGCCGCAATCTCAATGGCCCTTGAAAAGGAATACGGCGGTGAGGTCTATGCCGCTATTGCCGTTGCACTTAATGACTATCTCAACGACACGGTCCACGACGAGGAAAGTTTCACGATCACCATAAAACACGCCGAAAGCGCTTGGGCGGACAAGTCCGACTCATTCAGGAGGCTACCATAAATTATTGATTTATAACAAATTAACATACAATGAAAGAGTACAAGTTCAAAATCAATGGCAACGAGTACAATGTTACCATTAATTCTGTAGAAGGAAAGAACGCGGATGTCACCGTGAACGGAACTTCCTATAATGTGGAAATGGAGAATTCACAGGCTCCCGTTTCTGCTCCCGTTGCCCCAAGCGCCCCGGCTGCTCCTAAAGCGGCTCCGGTCGCGGCACCTGTGGCTGCTCCCGCGGCAACACCTACAGGCGCAGGAAAAGCAATAACATCACCGCTTCCCGGTGTCATCCTTGAAGTTTCGGTCAAGGTCGGTGACGCGGTGAAGGCCGGACAGAAAATAGCCGTCATCGAGGCTATGAAGATGGAAAACGAAATCCAGTCCGATGTCAACGGCACTGTCACGGCCGTAAGCGTGAGCAAAGGCGACTCCGTTCTTGAAGGAGCTTCAATAGTAACAATCGCATAATCGGAAATGGATCAGATCATTAACAGTCTTATCCAATTCTGGCAATACACCGGCTTTTGTAATGCGACTTGGCAGAATCTGATGATGATTCTCATCGGCATCGGCTTCATAACCATTGCCATTGTCAAGGAGTGGGAGCCGCTGCTGCTCGTCCCTATTGGATTCGGAATGATTATCGGGAACATTCCTATGTTCCCCGGCCTTAATATTGGCATTTATGAAGACGGCTCTGTGCTTAACACTCTCTATCAGGGAGTTAAGCAAGGATGGTATCCGCCTCTGATATTTCTCGGAATCGGGGCTATGACTGATTTTTCCGCCCTGATCTCGCAGCCGAGGCTGATTTTGATCGGAGCGGCCGCACAGATGGGAATATTCGGAGCCTACCTGCTCGCGCTGCTTCTCGGGTTCTCGCCTAACGAAGCGGGAGCCATAGGCATAATCGGTGGCGCTGACGGCCCTACCGCGATTTTCCTGTCATCCAAACTGGCACCGGATCTGATGGGCGCGATAGCCGTTTCAGCGTATTCCTATATGGCTCTTGTGCCTGTGATCCAGAGGCCTATAATGCTGCTGTTCACAAGCAAGAAAGAAAGGCTTATAGAGATGCCGAAGCCTCGTCAGGTCAGTCAGAAAGAGAAAATCATATTCCCTATCATCGGCTTCCTGACAACTGCCTTCATCGTGCCGTCTGGTCTGCCGCTTCTTGGAATGCTGTTCTTCGGCAACCTTTTGAAGGAGAGCGGGGTCACAAGAAGGCTCGCACAGACTGCGGGAGGTCCTATGATAGACGTGGTGACCACATTGATTGGCTTGACCGTCGGATGTTCCACGCAGGCCGACAAATTCCTCTCAGCAACTTCAGTGAAGATCTTCATCCTCGGCCTGCTGTCATTTGTGATTGCGACGGCCAGCGGAGTGCTTTTCGTCAAAATACTGAATCTGTTCCTCAAGAAAGGGCACAAGATCAATCCTCTCATCGGCAATGCGGGCGTGTCCGCTGTTCCGGACAGCGCGAGAGTGTCTGAGATTGTGGGAAGAGAATCAAATCCTAAAAATCATTTGCTGATGCAGGCGATGGGCCCGAATGTTGCAGGTGTAATCGGTTCAGCGGTGGCTGCCGGAATTCTGTTAAGTTTTCTCGGATGAGCTAACCCCGATTATAGATAATTTACAAAAACGCAAACTTCTGATTATACTATTTGATAATTTAGACGGTTTGCGTTTTTTTTGTTACGGATTTTTAGTATTTTTGTTAAATTCATTTTAAAACATTAAAGCAACAATCGAAAACTAATTTCTTATGCAGGATAAATTGCAGGAGCTAACAGACAAACTCTTCAACGAAGGCTTGTCCAAAGGTAGAGAAGAGGGCGAGGCAATGCTCTCGGAGGCCAAAAAGAAGGCGGATGCCATTATCGCGGATGCCACCAGACAGGCAGAGACGATTATATCCAAAGCTGAAAAGCAGGCGGCTGATTTCCGGTCCAAAGCTGAAAGCGACGTAAAAATGGCATCAACCCAAAGTCTTCAGGCCGTCAAGCAGGAGATTGAGTCTCTAATTCTCAGCAAAACGTCGGATCTTGAAGTGGCCAAGTCTCTTTCTTCAGCGGATTTCATAAAAGAGACCGTCAAGATTGTAGCTCAGAGATTCAGCACCCAGGAATCAACAGACATATCGCTCGTTATGCCTGAATCGTTGAAGGCGGAATTGGAGCCTTTCGTAAAAAAGGAACTTTCCACGCTTCTGAACGGGAAAGTTGATGTCACATTCTCAAAGAAAATCGCCGGAGGCTTCACAATCGGACCAAAAGACGGCAGTTATTTCATAAGCCTGACAGACGAGACATTCAAATCTCTTATCAGTGCGTATTTGAGGCCTACAACGAGGAAGTTCCTCTTCGGAGACTAATTCAATGGACAATTTCTATTATCTGATAGCAGGCTTTCCGGAACTTTCAAAAGATTGGAAATTCACGGACGGGAGTTCCGCGCAATCTTTTCTTGAGGAGATCAAAGAGAATTGCTCGGAAAAAGACAACAAGACGATAGACACTTTGATGGAAGGCTACGATGACTGCAAGCTTGACCTTGACTTCTACAAGAACGCTCTTCAGAGCAAGGACTCATTCATCAAAGACTACTTTACTTTCGACCTGAATGTCAGGAACGCGAAAGTGCGCTTCTTGAACAAGGCGCTTTCAAGAGCCCCTGAGCAAGACGTAATGGACATCGAGACGGGAGAATTCGAAGAACTTCAGAAAGTCGAAACCGCTCTGGGCTCAAGCGACATTCTTGAAAGGGAAAAAGGCGTTGACGACTTGTATTGGAACAAGATTGACGAGCTTACCGTTTTCAATTGTTTCGATCTGAAGGTCGTTTTAGGATTCCTTGCCAAACTCCACATTATCAACAGATGGTTCTCTCTTGACGAAAAGACCGGAAGAGAGATGTTCAAGAAACTCGTGGACGAGGTCAGAGGCACATTCAAAGGCGTTACATACGATGGGCAATAGTAGCAGCCCTATTAACAAGAATTAATAATAAGATTATATATGAAAAGTACAGGAAAGGTTACCGGAATAGTTTCCAACCTTGTGACAGTCGAGACTTCAGGACCTGTGGCGGAAAACGAGATTTGCTATATCAATCTTGAAGGCACCTCACTTATGGCTGAGGTCATCAAGGTTACAGGGAACAAAGCGTCTGTCCAGGTCTATGAAAGTACCAGAGGGCTAAAAAACGGAGATGACGTTGAATTCGAGGGCAGGATGCTTGAGGCGACTCTTGGCCCAGGGCTTCTGTCAAGTGTCTATGACGGCCTTCAAAACGACTTGACGACTATGACAGGTGTGTTCCTTAAAAGAGGAGAGTACACAGATCCTCTTGACCACAAGAAAATCTGGGACTACACTCCTATTGCGAAAGTCGGAGACAAAGTCATTGCCGCGGACTGGCTCGGTGAGGTGAAGGAAGGATGGCTTCCACACAAAATTATGGTTCCGTTCAAATTCGAAGGCGAATTCACTGTCAAGACCATCGCTCCGGCAGGCAAGTACAACGTTGATCAGGTGATTGCGGTCCTAACTAATGAAGGCGGGGAGGATGTTAATGTCACAATGACTCAGAAATGGCCTGTCAAGATCGCCATCAAAGGCTACAGGGAAAAGCCAAGGCCCAACAAGATTATGGAGACGGGAGTCAGAGTCATAGACACCCTGAACCCTATCGCCGAAGGCGGTACAGGCTTCATTCCCGGACCATTCGGCTGCGGCAAGACCGTACTTCAGCACGCTATTGCGAAACAGGGTGATGCGGATGTCATCGTGATGGCTGCGTGCGGAGAGCGCGCTAACGAGGTCGTGGAGATCTTCACTGAATTTCCTGATCTGATTGACGCTCACACAGGAAGGCACCTTATGGAGAGAACCACAATCATCTGCAACACTTCCAATATGCCTGTGGCGGCTCGTGAGGCGTCAGTCTACACGGCTATGACAATTTGCGAATATTACAGGGCAATGGGCCTGAAATGCCTGCTGCTCGCCGACTCGACTTCCCGCTGGGCTCAGGCTCTGAGGGAGATGAGCAACAGAATGGAGGAGCTTCCGGGAGCGGATGCGTTCCCTGTGGATTTGTCCGCAATTATATCCAAGTTCTACTCACGCGCCGGAATGGTCGTACTCAACAACGGAAAGACGGGCGCCGTCACCTTCATCGGAACAGTGTCCCCCGCGGGAGGTAACCTGAAGGAGCCTGTGACAGAATCCACTAAAAAAGCCGCGCGCTGCTTCTATGCTCTTGAACAGGGCAGGGCTGACCAGAAGCGCTATCCTGCCGTAGGTCCTCTTGAGTCGTACTCCAAGTATCTGGAATATCCTGAAATCGCCGAGTACCTTGACAAGACAATCGAGAAAGGCTGGGTCGAGAAAGTGGCCAAGGTCAAAAACGTCATCAGACAAGGAATGGAAGCCAGCGAGCAGATCAACATCCTCGGAGACGACGGCGTACCGATGAGCTATCACGAGACTTTCTGGAAATCGGAGCTTGTGGATTTCACTTTCCTTCAGCAAGATGCGTTCGACTCGATCGACGCGCTCTGCCCAATAGAAAGGCAAAAATATATGCTGGACCTCGTTCTGGGCATCTGTGACAAGCATTTTGAATTCGATGATTTTGAGCAGTGCAGGAACTATTTCAAGGACCTGATCAATGTCATACGACAGATGAACTACTCCGAATTCGAAAGCGAGGGATTTAAGAATTATAAGAATCAACTGAACAAACTGCTGGAAGAAAATGGCAAATAAAGCATATCAAAAAGTTTACACTCAATTGGAGTCAATCACCAAGGCCACTGTGTCACTACACGCCAAAGGTGTCGCCAATGACGAGCTTGCCGTAGTTAACGGCCTTCTTGCCCAAGTCGTAAAGACTAAGGGGGACACAATCACGCTGCAAGTTTTCGCAGGCACGGAAGGGATTCCTACCAATGCAGAAGTGTCTTTTATAGGCAATCCTCCGACCATCAAAGTCAGCGAACAGCTGTCAGGAAGATTTTTCGACGCTTACGGACATCCTATCGACGGAGGTCCTGAGGTTGAGGGAGAAGTTAGGCAGATCGGCGGACCTTCCGTCAATCCTTACAAGAGAAGGCAGCCTTCGGAGCTAATCCCGACCGGAATTGCGGGCATCGACTTGAACAACACTATCGTGTCGGGACAGAAGATTCCGTTCTTCGCCGATCCTGATCAGCCGTATAACAAAGTTATGGCGGATGTCGCTCTTAGAGCGGACGTGGACAAAATCATCCTCGGAGGAATGGGCCTTTCCAATGACGACTATCTGTTCTTCAAAAACGCATTCGAGTCAGCGGGAGCCTTGGACAAGATCATTAGTTTCGTGAACACCACTGAGGAGCCGCCTGTCGAAAGACTTCTGATTCCGGATATGGCGCTGACAGCGGCAGAGTATTTCGCAGTGGACAAGAATGAGAAAGTGCTTGTGCTGCTCACGGATATGACTTTGTACGCTGATGCGCTGAGCATCGTCAGCAACCGTATGGACCAGATTCCTTCAAAGGATTCAATGCCAGGTTCTTTGTATTCCGATTTGGCCAAGATCTACGAGAAGGCCGTCCAGCTGCCTACTGAAGGCTCTATAACCATCATTGCGGTCACCACGCTCAACGATGGGGACATCACTCACGCTATTCCTGACAACACCGGCTACATCACTGAAGGACAGTTGTTCCTGCGTGCGGATTCTGATTCCGGAAAGGTCATCATCGACCCGTTCCGTTCTCTTTCGAGGCTCAAACAGTTAGTTCAGGGAAAGAAGACCAGAGATGATCATAGCCAGGTTATGAATGCCGGGGTGCGGCTATATGCAGACGCTCAGAATGCGAAAACTAAACTGGAAAACGGTTTCGATCTGAGCGATTATGATCACCGCTGTCTGGATTATGCCAAGGAATATGCCACGAAACTTCTGTCAATCGACGTCAACATCAACATTGAAGAGATGCTTGACACGGCCTGGGAGCTGTTCGCAAAGTATTTCAGCAAGGCTGAGACCGGTATAAAGCAGAGATTCATCGACAAATACTGGAAAGGTAACTAACAGAGATTATGGCCATTAAATTTCAATACAACAAAACATCGCTGAACAACCTTAACAAGCAGCTGAAGGTTCGTCAGAAGGCGCTCCCTACTTTACAGAACAAGGAGTCGGCTCTGAGACTTGAGGTGCGCAAAGCTAAGGAACAGTCTGAAAAGTGTATTGCGGATCTGGAAGCCTCTCTGAAGAAATATGATTATCTTGCTTCTCTCTGGAACGAATTCGAGCCGAGTCTCATAACCATCACCGATGTTGACCTTGTCACGGTCAAGGTGGCGGGAGTGAAGACCCCGGGACTGAAAGACATTCACTATCAGATCAATCCTTTCAACGCATTCGTCAAACCTGCTTGGTACGCTGACGGTGTCGGCATTCTGAAAGAGCTTTCACGAATGGGGATTGAGTCAGAAGTCTATCAGGAGAAGAGCAGAATCCTTGATTACAACAGGAAGAAGACTACTCAGAAGGTCAATCTGTATGAGAAGGTTCAGATTCCGGGGTATCAGGAGGCTATCAGAAAAGTCAAACGCTATATGGAGGATGAGGAGAACCTGAGCAAGGCTTCATCCAAGATTGTCAAGACCAGGCACGAACTTGAAGAAGAGGAGGAAGAGAAGAATGATTGAGCAAATGACAAAATATTCCTTCATTCTCCTTAATCAGGAGCAGGAAGGATTTATGGAAAGAATCCGGGAGTTCGGGGTGATTGACGTTACCCGTTCTGTCAAGCCTGTGGACGAAAAGTCCGCGGAAATGCTTTCTCGGTCAGATGCCCGTAAAAAGGCATTGACTGTACTCAGTAACGTTGATTTCTCGAAAGACGGTGATTCAGAGAAGATTATGAAGTCTTCTCTTGAGCACAAAGAGAAGGTGCAGAATCCTGTTGAAGCCGTGTTTGAGGCGCAAGCAAAGCTGGAGGCGCTCAAGGGAGAGTTGCAGAGCGCGCGAAAAGATTATGCGGAACGTCTTCCGTGGGGCAATTTCGACAAAAAGAAGATTCAGACTCTCTCGGAACAAGGCCTCTTCCTTCACTTCTACAAAGTGACGAAGAAGCAGTTCGACCCTAAATGGAAAGAGAAGTTCGCGCTTCAGATAATTGCTGAGAGCAGTACCGACATAAGGTTCGTAACTGTCACTCAATCCGCCGACTACATTTTCCCTATCAATGAGTGTCCCGCTCCGGGCGAAAGTGCGGACGTGACAGCCGAGAAGATAGAGACGCTGAAAAAGGAGACGATTAGGGCGAAAGGCCGGTTACAGTTTCTGAAATCTTACAAGTCTCAGATTGAGCAGTCTCTCAGCAGAAGTCTTTCAGATCTTGATTTCTACCTTGCCAATGCATGCTGTCCTACCGCTGCCGAGAATCACATAAGCGTGGTCACGGGATTCGCCCCAACTAAGGACGAGACAAGACTATGCTCTGAGTTCGACAAGATGGACGTTTTCTACATCAAGGAAGCGGCTGTCAAGCAGGACAATCCTCCCATCAAGCTGAAGAACAACAAGTACACTAAGATGTTCTCGGTCCTGACAGATATGTACGGCCTACCGGATTATGACGAATTCGATCCTACTCCGTTCCTTTCCATATTCTTCCTTATGTTCTTCGGAATATGTCTGGGGGACGCGGGTTACGGTCTTCTTCTGGTCGTGATCGGGTTTATGCTAAGGAAGGTGAAGAGTTTCAGCTCTATGGCGCCGCTTGTGAGCACGCTCGGAATCGCGACTTTCTTCATAGGCATTGTGCTTCACACATTCTTCGGAATGGATCTCTACACAGCGACTTGGGTGCCTGAATGGCTGAAGAAGTGTATGATCTCGGGGAAGATTTTCGGTTATGACGCCCAGATGATATCATCCATATTCATTGGTATATTCCATCTGTCTCTCGCTATCATCACGAAGTCCGTCTACGCTACCAAGCAGAAGGGTTTCGCCAATTCTCTGGGCACCTGGGGATGGACTTTGCTTATCGTAGGTAGCGTGATTGTCGGAGGCTTGTCCCTGCTCGGGGTTATGTCTTCTTCAGTGACGAAGATTGTCATAATCACCATTGGAGGCATTTCAGCGATAGGGATATTCCTTCTCAACGATATGCACCGCAATCCTTTGGCTAACATTGGAGTAGGTCTTTGGGACACTTACAACACCGCTACCGGTCTGCTTGGGGACACTCTAAGTTATCTTCGTCTTTACGCTCTCGGTCTTGCAGGCGGAATGCTCGGAAACGCTTTCAACCAATTGGCGAAAATGCTTCTCGGGGACGGGTCCGGCGCCGGTGCGTGGATAGGGTTTATTCTTATCCTGCTGTTAGGTCACACTTTGAACCTTGCGATGTCCTGCCTCGGGGCGTTCGTTCATCCTTTGAGGCTTAATTTCCTTGAGTTTTTCAAGAACAGCGGTTACAACGGACAGGGAAGAGGCTATATGCCTTTACACAAAGTACAACAAGACACAATTCAATAAACAATAACAATTAAACAAAATTCATTATGAATCTAATTCTCGCTTATCTTGGCTTGGGCCTTATGCTCAGTCTTGCCGGTATAGGAAGTGCTATCGGTACAACAATCGCCGGTAATGCGGCTGAGGGCGCTCTCAAAAAGGCTCCGGAGCATTCCGGAAATTATATGGTTCTTTCAGCGATCCCGGCTACTCAGGGTATCTACGGTTTCGTCGCTTTCTTCGTATGGCTTGGAAAGGACTTTGTCAACAACGGCTATATGTTCTTCGGAATGGGTATTGCAGTGGGTCTCGTTTGTATGATCTCTGCGATTCGCCAGGGACAGGTTTGCGCCAACGGCATCGTGGGCGTGTCACAGGGTCACAATGTCTTCGTGAACACACTTATCTACGCAGCGCTCCCAGAGTTCTACGCTATCCTCGGATTGGTCGGAGCCTTGATGATCTAATTCAGCGGCATAGTCCGTGAAATATAAGTGACTGAAGGGCAGTCCATTAACGAAAATGACCCCTCTATTCCGTAAGCGAATGCGCAATTACGGTAAACTAAGGTTATATACTTACTTGATTTAAGTAAGTATGTAACTTTTTTTTATTGCTGTCCGGTAAAACTTTTAAGAGCGCATAAAGTTAGGGCTGACATATCCTCTGAGATGTCAGCCCTTATAGTTACCTTTATGTCGCAAAAACAATTAAATGTAACTTTGAGCAAAAA
>JBAYFJ010000011.1:0-32524 GCA_041667245.1 Bacteroidales bacterium
AAAGGGACGCCCTTCTTCTTGAAAGAGGCGACTATCCTGAGCACAAGCATAGAGGCGAGCAGGCCGCTGTCTGAGTAAAAGAAATCCCTGAAATAATAATGTCCGGCGAGTTCGCCGCCCCAAACTCCGTCTAACTCTCTCAATTTGGCCGCTGCGTAGGCTCTTCCCACTTTCCAAGTGTGCATCTCGGCACCCATCGGCGTAAGATATTCCCCGACGGCTTTCGAGCTTCTGATGTCCTGAAGAACTATCCCTTTCTCGCCTTTTTCCTTAATGAAATAATTGCCGAGAACCGCGATGATGAGGTCAGGGGAAATGAACTCGCCGTTCTCATCCACGAACACCACCCTGTCCGCGTCCCCGTCGTAAATTACCCCGATGTCGGCCTTAACCTTTCTCACGGTCTCTCCGAGAGCGGTTACGTTCTTTTTCAGCAGAGGGTTGGGCTCGTGATTCGGGAAAGTCCCGTCAAGGGTGTCGAAAATGTAGGTCGGCTCTTTCCCGAACAGTTCGCGGGCGAAAAGGCAGGACATACCGTTGGACAAGTCGAAAGCTATCTTCAAATCAGAATAATCCCCTTTGAATTTCAGCAGGAACGCGAAATAATCGTCTCTAACGTCTTTCTGGAACACAGAGCCCCGTTTGGATGCCACGGGAGTCGCTTTATCTTCATTGATCCATTTCTCAATCTGTCCCAGACCGCTGTCATACCCTACCGGAAGCGCGTTCTCTCTTGAGACCTTCATCCCGTTGTACTCTTTGGGATTGTGGGACGCCGTTATCTGAACGGACGCCTTGAAATCATAATTCGCCGTTCCGAAATAGACCATCGGAGTGGTGCTTAGCCCGATGTCATAGACATCTGCCCCCGCATCGCAAATCCCTTTTACAAGAAAGTCGCGAATCTCATCGGAAGACTTTCTGCAATCCCTGCCCACCAGCACTTTGTCCGTGTGGAGCAGCTGAGGAATGAAATAACCTACCTTGTAGGCCGTGTTCTTGTCGAAATCCACATTGTAGATTCCTCTTATGTCGTAAGCGTGAAAAGCACTCATAATTGTTATTTAAGTTTAGTCATATAACGGGTCTGTGCCCTGCCTTTTGATATCTTCTGCAATTTGTTGAAGATGATCTTCTTGCGGATAGGTGCCAAGTGGTCGATGAACAAGTCCCCGTCCAGATGCGAGAATTCGTGCTGAACCATCCTGCAGGCGAACTTGTCCAGAGTCTCGGTGACCTTCTTGAAATTCTCATCGTAGTACTCTACCTTTATGGAGGAAGGTCTGCGCACATCGGCGTACACGCCTGGGATGCTCAGGCAGCCTTCCGAGTACTCGCAGGACTGGGAACCTGACTCCAGAATCACCGGATTGATCATTGTTCTCTTGAAATCCTTAAGATAGTCGTAGACATCGGTCATCTGAGTACCGTCAACTATCAGCACCCTCAGGCTGACCCCTATCTGTGGAGCTGCGAGACCGCACCCGTCGGCGTGGCCGAGCGTGTCTTTCAAATCCTGAATCAAAGCCGTAATCTGCTCTTTGTCGGAGAGATCCGCCTCTTTTGCGGTTTCTCTCAGCACTTCGGAGCCATAAACATATATAGGTCTAATCATTTATCATTATTTTTTGCGTTTTTTCGTAACATTCCTCGACAAGGAATCAGGTACGGAAAGATTGTCTGCCGCAAATCGTGTGCCGTCACAGCCGGAAGCCTGCCTGTCGAGAAAACTTTGAAGAATAATCGCCGCGCTGATTTTGTCCACGGAATTCTTGTCTTTCCTGTCCTTAGCCTTCATCCCGCCATCGATCATAGCTCTGTGCGCAAGAACCGAAGTGAACCTCTCATCCTCAAGAGTAACAGTTATATGCGGAAATTTTTCGGTTAGCGCTTTGATGAACGAGTCCACATCTTTGGCTGCCTCGGACGGGGTGTTGTCAAGATTCATAGGATAACCGATGACGAATCCGGTTATAGTTTCCGTTTCGGAGTATTTTTTCAGATAATCTATTATCTTTGTACACGGAACCGTATCCAGGGCGGAGGCGAAGATTTTCAACGGGTCGCTGACGGCAACGCCAACCCGTTTTCTTCCGAAATCTATACCAATTATTCTGTCCATAAGTTATGGTGCAAAGTTAGCATTTCTGTATGTCAAGACAAAATAAAAACAAAAAGGTCGACAATTTCAGGCTGGCCTTGATTGAGGATGAAACGCACAGGCAAATCTGGGCGCTAAGGTTCACGAGAGTGAGCTTCACTACTACCATAATCTCTGTTATAGTGGTTATATGCGCACTTTTCTATTGCCTTGTGGCGTTCACGCCTGTCAGGACTTTCATTCCGGGCTATCCTGACGCCAGTACGAAGAGAATGGCGCTTCGCAATGCGATAATGATTGATTCTCTGGAGACTATCATCGGCAAATGGGAGATTTATTCCGAGAATCTCAGCAGAGTCGTCGAAGGCAAATCCCCTATGAATCTCGACAGTCTGATCAAGCAGAGCGGAGCGGGGGAGGTTAGCGCAAAGGCTGAGAAGGTGTTGAACAAAAAAGATTCCCTTCTAAGAGAGAAAGTCAAGGAGACCGAGCAGTTCACTCTCTCGGAGAGCGGAGGCAGAGCGCTTCAGATTGAGGGTATGCACTTTTTCGTACCTCTGAAAGGAGTCGTGTCGCAGGGATATGACAAGGCAATCCATCCTTACATAGATATAACGGCCCCGGCCAATTCGGTGGTTATGGCCACTCTCGACGGCACGGTAATCTTCTCCGGATGGGACGAGGAGGCTGGCTACACGATTGAGCTACAACATATTAATAACATAATATCGATCTACAAGCACAATCAGATTCTCTTGAAGGGCATAGGTGACAAGGTGACGGCGGGTACACCGATCGCATTGGTAGGCAACACAGGGAAATTGACCACGGGAGACCATCTTCATTTCGAGCTTTGGTACAAGGGAGAGGCTGTGGATCCGACGAAATACCTCAATTTCTAATGCGTAAACGTCATATAGCGATTCTCGGTTCCACGGGTTCTATCGGGAGACAGACCCTCGATGTGATCAGACAACATCGCGATTTGTTTGACATAGAGCTGCTTACTGCCAACAATAGCACTGATCTCCTGATTGAGCAGGCTCTTGAGTTTGATCCCAACAACGTGGTGATCTGCAATGAGGCTAAGTATCGGGAAGTGGCGGACGTCCTTCAGCCTCACGACATAAAGGTCTTCGCGGGAATTAAGTCGGTCTGCGATCTGGTGACAAGCGATCAGGTGGATATGGTCTCGGCCTCGATGGTCGGTTTCAGCGGCCTTGAGCCCACTATCGCTGCTTTGAAGGCCGGCAAGGCTGTCGCTTTGGCCAATAAGGAGACTCTGGTGGCCGCGGGATCTCTGATTATGGATCTGTCACTCAATCACAACGCTCCGATCATTCCGGTGGATTCGGAGCATTCAGCCATATTCCAGTGCCTTCTTGGGGCTCAACACAACAAATTGTACGGAATTCATCTTACAGCCTCCGGCGGGCCTTTCCGAACATGGGACAAGAACAAAATCGCTCAGGCCACTAAAGATCAGGCGTTGAGGCATCCCAATTGGAAGATGGGGGCCAAGATTACTATCGATTCCGCAACGATGATGAACAAAGGCTTCGAAGTCATAGAGGCGAGATGGCTGTTCGACTGCC
The DNA here is from genome assembly GCA_041667245.1 of Bacteroidales bacterium. Classification (GTDB taxonomy): domain Bacteria; phylum Bacteroidota; class Bacteroidia; order Bacteroidales; family UBA932; genus Cryptobacteroides. Next base: position 3,697 of record JBAYFJ010000011.1, read on the forward strand.
CTCCTTCAAAAATCAACGTGGTCGTTCATCCTCAGTCAGTGATTCACTCTATGGTGGAATTCGAGGACGGGGCTATTCTGGCTCAGCTCGGCAATCCGGATATGAGAGTGCCCATTGAATTCGCCCTGGCATTCCCGAACAGACTTCCTCTCAACGGGGAGAAACTTGACATCACTAAGGTGGGCAGGCTTGACTTTATGAAGCCTGACACGGACAAATTCCCGGCTTTGCTCCTCTCTTTCAAGGCTTTGGAGAGGGGAGGCAACATTGCTTGCGCTATGAATGCGGCAAATGAGGCTGCGGTTGCCGCGTACCTTCAGGACAGAATCCGATTCTATGACATTCCTGAAATAGTCAGCGCCTGCATGGATGGTGTGGATTTTGTGCGTAAACCGGAGCTCGAAGACATTTTCGCGACCAATGAGGCGGTCTCCCGTAGTGCCGCCGGACTTATTAACGACATTTCTAAGAAACTCAAATGATTGTACTCATAAAAACCATGCAAGTTATTCTTGCCCTTTCGGTTCTGATTATTATTCACGAACTCGGACACTTCACTTTCGCAAAGATTTTCAAGATAAGAGTGGACAAATTCTTCTTGTTCTTCGACATCGGCGGATTCAAACTTTTTAGCACCAAAAGCCCTTGGTTCGTCCAGCTGTTCCCTAAGATGAAGGACAGCGAGACAGAGTACGGTATCGGCTGGCTGCCTCTTGGAGGCTATTGCAAGATTAACGGAATGATTGACGAGTCTATGGACACCGAATCAATGAAGAAACCTCCCGAGCCGTGGCAATTCAGAACAAAACCTGCGTGGCAGAGGCTTCTGGTTATGTCCGGGGGAGTGCTGTACAACTTCATTTTCGCCATCGTGGTCTACATAGTGATGTTCGCCGTCTGGGGCAACTCTTACCTCAGCAACAAAAACAATGAGGTGTATGTCAACGACTTGGCCTATGAGATGGGCTTCAGGACGGGTGACAGGATTCTGAGGTTCGACGACTACGAGCCAAAGGATTTCGGGATGCTTCAGGCTGATCTTGCGAGGCGTTCCGTCAGGAAGGCTACTGTCGAGAGGGCTGGGGACACGGTGGACATCTACATAGACAGGACAATGATCGGGCAAGTGATCAATTCTGTGGATATGTTCGCTCTTGCGGTGCCGTTCGTGGTGGATTCGGTGATGTCGTCTTCTCCGAACTCGGAGTTGAGGCACGGGGACAAAATTGTGGCTATGGCTTCAGAACCGGTGAAATTCGTTCAGGATTCGAGACCAATCCTTCAGTCTCGCAAAGGCGGGGACATTGATGCGAAAGTGCTCAGAGGCGCTGATACTCTGGATATGAATTTAGCGGTTGACACTACCGGAAGGATCGGAGTGTATATGCAGATTCCAGGTATGGAGAAAAGGGACTATAACATCCTGCAGGCGATTCCTGCTGGTGTGAAGTACACTTTCTCCTCAATCGGGGGCTATGTCAGAGACCTCAAACTTGTGGCGACACCTTCGACGGAGGCTTACAAGTCCGTGGGTAGTTTCATAGCCATAGGCCAGATTTTCCCTTCTTCTTGGAATTGGTTGGCTTTTGTGAATATTCTTGCTATATTGTCGATTATGCTCGGGGTTATGAACCTGATTCCCATTCCGGGACTTGATGGAGGCCACATCGTCTTCACTCTTTACGAGATGGTGACGGGACGTAAGCCAAGCGATTCGTTCCTTATTGCCGCTCAGATTGTGGGGATGGCTCTTTTGCTGGGTCTGATGGTTCTGGCTTTCGGGAATGACATCGGCAGACTGCTCAGATAGAACACTTTAATTTTAATTGATATGAAGAAATCCATTATTCTTGTTGCTTTCGCATTGCTGACGGCAGTTTCGTGCGTCAACAACAAACCGAGCAACGCTTTGCTGCCGAATGTCAGCGGAAAGGCGGGCGAAGTGCTTGTGATTATGGACAAGGCTGATTGGGAAGGCAATCTCGGCACTGAGGTCAGGTCGGTTATGGGCGCTCCTACGCCGTTTCTTCCTCAGGAAGAGCCGTTGTTCTCAATGGTCAATGTGTCTAAGTCGGGATTCTCGCAGATGTTCAAGATGCATCGTAATGTACTTTATTTCGACATTGACCCACAGATCACTTCTTCCGGCGTGCAGCTTAAAGAGAACATCTGGGCTTTCCCTCAGTGTGTTGTGCAGGTGAATGCGGTCAATGCTGATTCAGCGTCTTCGATTTTCAAGAGGAACAGCGAGCTGATAGCCAACTCAATAGAACAGGCTGAGCGTAACAGGATCATCAACAATGCCATCAAGTACGAGAACAAGCCTCTCGGTGAGGCCGTGGCTCAGGTTACCGGCGGGACTATGCACTTCCCGGACGGGTACAAATTGTTGAAGAAGACGGATTCTTTCGTGTGGATCGCGGACGTGAAGCAGTACACCAATCAGGGTGTTATTGTCTATAAGTATCCCGTTACGGGGGATGATTCTTTCTTGAAGGAGAAACTCCTCTCCAAAATGGACGAGGTGATGAAAAGCGAGGTTCCCGGGATGTTTGATGACACTTATATGGTCACAAGCACTTATGAGGATCCTTCTCTGAAATTCATAAAGTACAAAGGTCTGGATTTTGCCGAAATCCGCGGCTTCTGGGAAGTCCACAATGATTTTATGGGCGGACCTTTCGTCTCTCATTCTTTCTACAGTAAGGACGGCAAGGACATTATTGTGCTTGAGGCTTTTGTCTATGCTCCGAAGTTTGACAAGAGACAGTATCTCAGACAGGTCGAGTCTTTGTTGTACTCCTTTTCTTGGGTGAGTGAGGCCAAAAAGGAATAAAAAATTTTGTTCTGCAAAAATATTTGCCTACATTTGCATTCCTAATTTGTGAATTAGGCACAAAATTGGGTTTTTGGTGGGTTCGTATAACGGTTAGTACTCAAGATTTTCATTCTTGCAATATGAGTTCGATTCTCGTACCCACTACCAAATATTAAAAAAATAATATAATGGCAAATAACGCATCTGCTGAGAAGTGCATTCGCCAAAGCGAAAGGCACCGGCTGCATAACAGGTATTATGCGAAAACAACTCGTAACGCGATTCGCGCTATAAGAAACACAACGGACAAGAAGGCTGCTGAAGACAGCGTTCCTAAGGTCTATGCGATGATTGACAAACTTGCTAAGGTGGGGATTATTCACAAGAATAAGGCAGCCAACCTCAAGAGCGGTATCGCTGTGTACATCAACAAACTTTCTTAAGTCTGTCGGTTGAAATCTGAGGAGCTGCTGAAACGACAGCGGCTCTTTTTTTTGAAAGTCCGGTCTCCCGGCAATCGGGATGTAGCGCAGTTGGCTAGCGCACTACGTTCGGGACGTAGGGGTCGTGCGTTCGAGTCGCATCATCCCGACCAGAATTTTCAAATTCCTTGTGACCCTCACCGGTCGCAAGGTTTTTTATGTCCCGCCCTGATTATTCAGCTCCGTAAGATGATTCTCTTATGTCTCAACTGATACACAATGTGTTATGACGTGGCGAGCTTTATTGAAGGCTCGTTTGCACTTGATAGCTGCTTTCGTCAAAAAAAACCGAAGCGTTTATCCTAAAGATCTTACTTGCGAAACTTGCAGATCCTTTAAAGACAGGCCAGCTATGTCAGCAAAAGTCCGGGTTCTCTTGAACATAGCCATGATTGTCTGTCCGATAGCGGTGGCCGAAGTCTCTGACTGCTGACCGTACTTGTCCAATGTGGCCGCCAATCCTAACACTTTTGAGATAGAGATATTAGCATTAGGAGCAATACCAGCAAGGCGTTTCGAGAAATCAACGATATAGCCTTCATTTGCCGTTGAAGCCATTCCGAGTTCGTTGATGGCAGATCCTACCTTCAGCATTGACTTCTCAATTCCAAATTCTCCTTTGAGATTGAATATGTCAACCATCTTTCCGATTGAGGTAATAGCTTCTTCAGCATCCCCGCCAAGGTCGGAGCCTAACGCGACATTGATTTTGTCGGCTGCCTTTGCGAAGCCCAGCAAATCTTCCTGTCCTGAGATTCCAAGTTTCCCTCCAGCGCGTACCAAGCCAAGCAGTTCATTCTGCGCCGTTTTGGTGTCAACTTTTGATAACTCCCGACTCAGATCCGAGACTTCGTCTTTTGTAAGACCGGTAGTCTTAATTGCATCAGTCAATGCCTCATCATAAGTCAGAAATGACTCATAGGTTATTTTTACAGACCCGAAAAATTTCTGAAACACATAATATGCGGAGGCGACCATCGTACTTAGCCGCTGTGCTCCCTCTGCAAAAGAACAGATTGTCTCATTCGTAGATCGGGACATTGTCTTCAGCTCGGACATCCTCCTATTGGATTTCATTAACTCATTATTGAGGTTTTTCCAATTTTCCGTGTTAGGGACCGCATCCCTTAACTCAGATCTGACCTGTCTTATATGAGATGACAATTCTGATATAGTCATATCATTAAGACTCCATTGCCTTCTTGTTTCTGACAATTTTTGTTTAGTGTATTCGAGAGATTTGTTAAGGGCAGTCAGATGTTTGTTGTTTTCGCGGATAGTAGCTTGCGAAATTGGGTCTTTATGCTTTGATAACTCATCTTGTTCTTTCTTTAGATTCGTTATCTGTGCTGTTAGATTGGAAATATTTTTTTTGTAAATTAAAATAGTGTGCAATCCTTCATTGCCGTTGACAATGACGTTAAGCCTAAGATCTTCGTCTTTTATTTTGCCCATAGTGTCAATAATTTGACACAAAAATAGCCACGCTTAAGTGGCTCAAAAGGACAAAAAAACTTCTTAAATTTTCATTTTTGACTTTGACCTTGATCTAATTTTGTCAATAATAATACGGATGCCGCCTATTAATGCAGATGAACTAAAAAACAAAAGATAGATATAGTAAATGACTGCAAAAATTAGCAAGGCGATCATTACAATTATTAAAATAAAGACGGTAATCAATTCAATCATAGCTATTAAGTTTTCACAAAAGTAGCGATTAGTTGCGAATTATACAAATGCGATATAATCACTTTGATTCCGAATCCATCTGTTTTCTGATCATTTCCGCCGTGAGTTCGGTGAACTTGTACATCAGCCGTCGGGCAATCGACGAGTATGTCCCGAAAGTGTAGCGATTGTGGATCCTGCGGCGGTGCGAGACTGTCTTTGAGCCATAGCGGATACGCCTCAAATCCAAATATCTCTCATAGCCTGGATGTGTGAAAGTTAACTTGCCGTTCTGTTCAGTTCCCTCGGTCACGTCAATATGTCTGTCATTGAGAAGCCTCCCGGTGCGCGACTTCAGACGCGAGCCGGCAATCCTCGCGTTTTGAAGTTCAAGCATTCTGTCGCCCTCTTCGGTCAGCACTTTGCTTATGAATCTTTCTCTGACTCCCATATTAGTCAAAATCCATTTCTACGCTCCAGCCGAGCCAGCCTCCGAACAGGGAGGCTTCCGGAACGACCTTGACGGAATTGAGCGACAATCCGGAGAGAGTGTTGCAGCCGCTTGCCGTGATGTCGGCCGCCACCTTGTCTATGATGTCGGAAGCTATCCTGAGCAGCCTGTCATACTGCTCCTGCTCAAGGTCGTCCGTCTTAGCCTGGGCGAGGCTCTTTTCCAAGACGAAGAACGCCGTGCTTACTACGGAAGAGAAGACGTCGTCATTCCCTGACTGGTTGCACTCGGGGTGCGCCGCGATCAGACGCTGGCCGTCCAGATAGGCCAGCTTGGATGTCGCGTCAGCCTGTGCGGTAGTGATGATCGGAGCCAGTTCGTCATCACTCCCAGCTATCCTGAAGGAGTTCAGATAGGTGTTAAGATTAATGAGCTTTTGTAATCGATTCATAGCGTTTTCTCTCTTTAAAGTTATGCCACATAATGGAAATGACGGAGGGGGGGGATATAATTGAGAGCGGAGTGCGGCACGCAGGTTTGTTTGAATTGTATAAAGTTGTTATTTTTGTGATTATGAGCGAGAAGGTATCAATACGTTTCTTTGGTGACCGAGAGGTGCGCGCCGTTTGGGATGCGGAACATTCCAAATGGCTCTTCTCCGTACTTGACGTGGTGGCGGTGCTCAATGGACAGGACGATTACGAGAAGATGCGAAACTATTGGAAATATCTGAAAGCGAAGCTTAAGAGAGATGGTAATGAACTGGGTAGTGTCACTACCCAGTTGAAATTATTAGCTCCTGACGGAAAACGAAGATTGGCTAATGTGATGGATTATGACCATATCATTGAGTTAGGAAAGATTTTCCCGTCAGTCAGGGCGAATCGCTTTATCGAATGGTTCGCCGACAGCGACGAGACCATAGACGGAAAGAGCAAGACAAAAGCTTATGCCCTGTTTGACAGCAGCTTGATTGACAGTATCGAAGTGGGCACGGTTATATGATTTCGCAAGCCCGAAATATAGGCGGCGCTTTTTCTTTCCCGGGTGTAATAATCGCCGGAAGTCGAGTATATATTCATAGAAACATCATTAAGGTGGAATATGAATGACTTGACTTATATGGGCAAATGGAAAACCGCGCTGTTCGACAGACTCGCCGTAGTCAACCGGGCAAGATTCAAGGAAAACGTGAATCCCGTAGCAGGGGAAAGACTCAGAATCCTCGAATATGCCTTGGCCTCCGGAGACGGCCTTTTCGCCCGCACGGCTCTCAAGACCGAGTCTCGCACCTACACCTATGGCTCCGCCGTCACCGAGTACGCTCTCGAGCCTAACCTGTACTCTCTCCGCTCCCTGTTCTTCAAATGGAGCGCCGACGGGAATCCTACAAAATAGAAGATTAAAAATCCATCAGTTCTGGCTTCAAGAGAAAATCGAAAAGGCCCAATAGTAGTATTCCATTTTCGTTGTACCAAGGCTTTATGTAATCTTTAACCACAATAATCTTTTTGAAGTTGTCGTTGATGCTGCATAACGATGCGCTTTCCTGCTTCATTTTCTCTGCGTCAGGCATTGCCAGAGTTGACTGTATGTAATATCGTTTTGAGCCCAAGTTGGCTACGAAATCCACTTCAAGCTGCTTCCGTTCCCATTCTTCATCAGAATTCCTCTTTTTCACCTCCACCATTCCCACATCCACTGAATATCCCCTCGACCTCAGCTCATTGAATATCACATTTTCCATGATGTGAGTCTCTTCTTGCTGACGGAAATCCAATAGCGCATTGCGCAGCCCTATATCCATAAAGTAGAATTTCGATAATGAATTGATGTATTTCTTGCCTTTAACATCATAGCGCAGCGCTTTCTCTATAAGGAAAGAATCCTCAAGGTAGTCAAGGTATAGTGACAGAGTCGCAGGAGACAAGTCGCTATGAGACTGAGATTTGAACGTGTTTGATAGTTTGGCGGGATTACACGGCGAACCGATTGTGGATGCGATTATTTTGGTCAGTTCGTCAAACTCCACACTTTTGTTGATGCGGTTTCTCTCCTCTAAGTCTTTCTTGTAAACCGTCTTGTAAAGGTTCTTCAGGTATTGAACCTTCTTCTGCTCCGAGTCCATCTGTGTTATCTGAGGCAGACCGCCGTAGGTAAAGTACTCAAGCCAAACTTTCGTCTCGTCTCCGCCTACGGCTTGATAGTATTCCGCAAAAGATAGAGGATACATCTGTATCTCATCCCCTCTGCCGCGGAATTCCGTCACAATGTCTGATGACAGGAATTTTGAATTGCTTCCTGTGACATAAACATCAGCATTGTCAATTTTCAGGTAGCTGTTTAAGACATCTTCGAAGTGTGACATATTCTGTACTTCGTCAATTAAGATGTAATACATCTTATCGTCCTTCATAAGGCTGTCTATATGATTCACTAAAGTCATTGGCTCACGAAGCGAGACATGGCGAATATCTTCAAGGTCAACTTTGATAATGTGGTCCTCTCCGATACCTTTATTCTTCAGATGGTCAGAGAAAATCTTAAAAAGAAGAAATGATTTTCCGCAACGGCGAAGCCCTGTAATGATCTTTATCAGATGATTACCCTCACCTGATATAAGCTGCTTGAGATATAGATCACGTTTAATTACCAGACTTTTCATTTTTTTGCCACAAGTGGCACTTTTATCAAGAGCAAAAGTACGAATTATTATTCAAACAAGCATCTTAATTTTTCATTTTTTTGCCATAAGTGGCACTTTTGTGAAGAACAAATTTTTTTTCCGATTGAATAGTAAGTACGGTGTAATAAATCGTTATATGAGTAGACGCAAAAAGAAAATTATGCTAAAAAACCTTTATTCTATCATAAAAGCCTTTGTGGAAAACACGCCTGACAATAAGACGCAGGCCACTTTTGAACAATGGCTCACAAGCGACACCTCAAAAAAAGAGAAAGAAGGAGCGCTTGAGGAATTGTGGAACAGTATTCCGGCAATCGCTTCCCGCGAGAATTCCAAAGGCTGGAAAAAACTCTCCAAAACCCTCTTTCCAGGCAGGCTTTCTGCCGGTTCCGGATTCCTTCGCTACCTTGTCATTAGCGCCGCGGCCGTGCTTGTCATAGGGCTATTCATTGCTCAGCACGTTGTCCTCACACGCAAAACAGCGCCGGTTACGACCGAGAACACCCTTTGTTATGTCACAGCTAAAGACAGCAAAGGCGAATTCACTCTTCCCGACGGGACTACGGTGTGGCTCAACGGAAGCAGCAAACTGTTTTTCCCCGAGAGACTTGAAGAGGACATCCGCAAAGTGCGTCTTGAGGGAGAAGCCTTCTTCGATGTCAAAAGGGACACGGCCCGCCCGTTTATTGTGGATATGATCAATAGAGAGATCGAAGTCCTTGGTACTTCATTTGACGTTAAGAATTATCCGAACCTGACCTATCAGGAAATAGTGCTGGTCAGAGGCTCAGTGAACGTGCATTCCGACGGCCACGACGTGATCCTCAAGCCAAATGAGAAATACACCGCGACAGTCAAAGACGGAAAAGAGGCCGTCAGCATAGTGGACACCGAGGACTACAGCCATTGGATGGACGAGACCCTCCGATTCGACAACAGAAACCTCGGCAGCATACTCGTTAATCTCGGACGTTGGTACAATTTCGAATTCGATGTGGAAAAGACGGTGAATCTTTCGACTCGGCTTTCGTTCAACGTAAAGTACGAGTCCATTGACGAGGTGATGCGAGCCGTATCAATGGTCACACCGATACGCTACCACATTGATTATGAGAACAATATAATCCACGTGAAATAGAAATTCAATAACCCTATTATTTAACGCTAACACCTTTTTTTATGAGAAATTCCAGTATGGTTCATTATTTTCTCTCCATTAGAGGCATCGTTATGGCAATAGTCCTAATGATGCTTGCCACAGTGGCAAGAGCCCAGGATCCGGGGCAGACTATTACTGTCAAGGCGGAGAATGCGACGGTCAAAGAAGTGCTTTCTCAAATCGAAAATCAGAGCAAGTACTCTTTTGTCTACAAAGATGCGGACATAGACTTTTCAAAGCGCGTCACGATTAACAAGACATCAACCGTGGAAAAAATCGTCAACGAGATTTTCCCGGACAAAGATGTGCTTTTCGAGAATCGGATGATCATCCTCACACCTAAAAAGCAGCCTGTTCAGAAGACTGACGGCAAAAGCGTAATCACAATAAAAGGCGTTGTCACAAGCTCTGACGGGGAGCCGCAGATAGGTGCGGTGATCTTTGTCAAAGGGACCAACACGGGAGCCGCCACGACTGACGCGGCAGGAAAATACACTATCAGAGCGGCTGAAAACGCGGTTCTGGTGGCAAGCCTTTTGGGCTTCAAGGATGCCGAGCAAAAAGTGAACGGACGAACCGTAGTGGATTTCGAGCTTGTTACTGAAGAGACCCTTCTTGAGGACGCGGTCGTCGTGGGGTACGGCACACAGAGCAAACTGACCCTGACCGGCTCAGTCGCTCAGACTTCCGGAAGAGAGCTGGTGAAGAACTCCTCGGTGAATCTATCCCAAGGACTCGCGGGCCGTCTGTCCGGAGTCATTGTCAACAACCGTTCGGGAGAACCCGGCAACGATGACGCCGTGATGTTCATCAGAGGCCGCAGTACGTTGGGAGACAACAGCCCTCTCATAATCATTGACGGAGTGCCCGGACGTTCGGACGAATTCAGCCGTCTGACGGGAGACGAGATCGAGAGCGTGAACGTTCTTAAGGACGCTTCGGCAGCCATCTACGGATCACGTTCCGCAAACGGTGTCATACTCGTTACCACGAAGAGAGGAAAAAACAATGCCCCTCCGCAAGTCACCTTCACGTACGACCTCGGTCTTCAGCAGCCAACAAGACTGGTGGAAATGTCAGATGCTATTTTGTACACAAATGCTTACAACTCGGAACTGGCCATCACCGGCGCCGCTCCTATGTACAACGAGACTCAGCTGAAACACTATGAGACAGGGGACGATCAGATTCTGTATCCTAACACTGACTGGTTCAAAGAGATTATCAAGAATGTCTCCGCCCAGCACAAATACGGAGTCAGCATCAACGGCGGCTCCGAGAGAGTGGCTTATTTCATTCAGTTCAACGGTCAGTATCAGGACGGTATCTACAAAAAGAGCGCTACCGACTACAATCAGTACAGCATAAGATCCAACATCGACGTTCAGGTCACCAAATCCCTCAAATTGGGAGTCAGTCTCAACGCCCGTCAGCAGCACAAGAATTACTCCGCATTTCCGAGTGACGATTACGGAATCTTCTACATTGCCACAAGATCGAAGCCTACTGGAGCTGCCTATTATCCAAACGGTTATCTCAGAGGCGGCACAAACCCTGCCGTTCTTGTTCAGGATCTTACAGGCTACGACAAGACGACCATCAACACGATCAACACTAACTTTACGGCAAACTGGGACCTTAGCTCGCTCACAAAAGGATTGTCAGTCAACGGGAGTCTCGCTTATGACGTGGTAGGCAAATTCCGTAAGAACTGGCAAAAGAACTGGCAGTATTGGTCTTATGACGAGATCACCGAGCTCTATGAGGAGAAGACTGCTTCGTATTGGAGTACGCCTGTCCTGAAGGAGTACCAGACCAATCAGCACACTCTGACTCTCAATGCCAATCTCAATTACGACAGAGATTTCGGAGGACATCATTTCACCGGACTTTTGGGATTCGAGCAGAGTTCCTACAGACTCGATTATCTCAAGGCGGGCATCAACAGTTACGATTCGGACATTCTTGACGAGCTATTCGCCGGTTCTGCCAACAAAGACTGGTACGACATCAACGGCTATGCGCGAGAGACCGCAAGAAGAAGCTATTTCGGAAGGGTCGGGTATGACTACAAAAGCAAGTACCTGTTCCAGTTCATCGGACGTTTTGACGGCTCCGAGAATTTCCCTGAAGACAATCGCTGGGGCTTCTTCCCCGGTGTGTCAGCGGGATGGAGATTGTCCGAAGAACCGTTCATCAAAGACAACGTCCGCTGGTTGACCAATCTCAAGCTCAGAGCTTCTTACGGAGAGCAGGGAAACGATCAGGTGGGCGTGCTGTCCGACGGTTCCGTGGACGCATTCCAGTATATGACCACTTACGAGTACACGTCCGGCAATCCCTATCAGACGCAGTTCGGAGATTCTGACGCAAGCTTCATAATCCCAGGCAAAGTCCCTAATCCTAATGTGACCTGGGAAGTGGCAAAAACTTGGAATTTAGGACTTGACGGAAGCATCAACCACGGCATAATCGGATGGGAGTTGGAATTCTTCAAGACAAAGCGATCCAACATTCTTTGCACGAGAAACGCCTCAATTCCTTATTACACAGGTCTGCCAAACAACCTTCCTGATGAGAATATCGGAATCGTGAACAACAAAGGTGTTGAGTTGCAGCTCTCTCACGAGAACAAAGTCGCAAGCGGTGAGTTCGTCTATCACGTGACGGGAAACTTTATGTTTGCGAAGAACTCTATTACATATATGGATGAGACGCCTTGGGGCGACAAACACGAGTATATGAATCTTACCGGACATCCGATGGGGGCCAGTTTGTACTATCAGGTTAAAGGCATCAACAAAACTCAGGCTGATTTAGAGAACAATCCTCAGATGTCAGGTGCGACTTTGGGCGATTTTATCTATGAGGATTTAGACAAGGACGGCAAAATTACTTCTTATGACAGAAAGAGATGCGACCTGACCGTCGTTCCTCAGATAGTGTACGGCTTGAATTTCGACGCCACTTGGAAGAATTTTGATTTGTCTTTGCTTCTACAGGGGCAGGCGAGAGCAAGGTACTATTACGCTCCTTTGACTGATCCTGTCTCAGGCAATCTTGAGAAGACCGCCGCAGAAAACGCCTGGACTCTGGACAACAGAGGATCTGATTATCCCCGTCTGGGATCCACGGTCAGCAACGGAAGCGTCAACAGATCGTCTTTCTACTATCGTAACGCGGCGTTTTTGAGATTGAAGAATCTTGAACTCGGCTACACCATTCCTCAGAACATCCTATTTACGAAAATCGGAGTGAAGAATCTGAGAGTCTATCTGGCAGGATACAACTTGCTCACTATTAGCGGTTTGAAGAATGTGGACCCTGAGACAAGCGATGAGTCCTATCAGACCTATCCTCAAATGCGAATCTTCAACGCAGGTGTTAAACTCACTTTCTAAATACCACAACTATATGAAAAAGATATTTTTTCTTCTAACGATACTAACAGTAATGGCCTCTTGCACCAATGATTTTCTTGACAAGACACCATTGGACAAATTGTCTGAGGACGCTGTCTTCGGAAGCGCCGCTTTGGCTCAATCCTACGTCAATGCCTTGTACACCGTCATTCCCGATCCTTTTCAGGAGGGCAACATAGGCGCAATCTCCGATGAGGGATATTTCCGTTACGGAGGCACTTCCACACGTTACATCGCATCCGGCTATATGACGCCTGACAACGTGATGTATATGAGCGAGGGAGGTTCGGCACATAACTCCAGAACCACCATACTGAACATTTGGAATCGAGCTTACGAGTGGATCTACCGGATGAACTATTTTCTCAACAATCTTGACCGGTACGGCGGATCGATTGACGAGAAAGACAAGGATCGTCTGAAAGGAGAGGTCTATTTCCTGAGAGCATGGACCTACACTAATCTTATTGAGCGTTACGCCGGTGTTCCGATAGTCACAAAGGCCTATTCCCTTAATGATGACTACAATGCCGCCAGAGCCAACTTTGATGATTGTGTGGATTTTATTCTTCAGGATCTGGAACAGGCTGAGACCCTGACTCCGGACAAAAGCAGTTGTGTTAAAGGCAGAATCAACAAAGACATAGTGATGGCTTTGAGAAGCCGTCTGACTTTGATTGCCGCATCTCCTCTTTTCAATGACCCTACCCGTCCTGAAGGAGGAATCTTCCGCGGGACTTACAGCGCTGACAAATGGACCCGTGCGTTCAATGCTTCCAAAGCGATAGTGGACAGGGCGGACGTGGAAGGAGCTTATGCTCTTGACAACACCTACGATGGCTATTGGAAAAACACTGATTCAAAAGAAATAATCTGGGGCAAGTTCTTCACCAACACTCAGGGCAACAAGGCTCAGCTTTTCTACTCGGTGGTCTATTTCAACGGATGGACGGCATTCGAGCCGACTCAGGCTATGGCTTTGGACTATGAGATGAAAAACGGGAAAAAGATTTTCGAGGAAGGTTCGGGCTTTAGCATCAAGCATCCTTACGCTGGCCGTGATCCGAGATTCTACAAATCCGTGGCTTCGCCTTTCAGCGTGTATGCTAACACGGACAACACCGGCTATCATGAGACTGTTCTGGATCTGTCTCTGTACTATGAGGGGAAGACGAAAGCTGACTTCGCTTATGGAAAGAAGGAGCCTGACTACACGAGCAAGTCGAAACATCTGTGGCATGCCACCAACAATATGGGACTTGAGCTTAACAAATGGTACATCCCGACTTCTCCTATTACGGAGTCAGAGACCGGCTCCAAGGTTTATCCTTGGTTCCGTCTCGCCGAGATGTACTTGAATTATGCTGAGGCTGCCTACAACGTGGGTAAGGAGGACTTGTGCAGAGAGTACCTCAACAAGGTCCGTTCAAGGTCTGATGTGATGATGCCTGAAGTTACGGAATCAGGAGAGTCTCTTTGGGACAGGGTAGTGAACGAGCGTCGCGTGGAACTTGCCTTCGAGGCTTTCAGATACTTTGACGTGAGACGCTGGAAGACCGCGCCTTTCTATGAGAATGTGCCTTTCGCCGGGATGAGAACAATGATTCTCCAGAGCACTTCAGCAACCGACACTGTCTACCGCGTTGTGAGACCATACGATGAGACCAAAAACAGCACTTGCTATTATTGGCCTACTTCCGATGCAAGCAAAGCCTACAAAGAGGCTAACGGCGAGGATGTCACGACATTGTTCACCTACAAGTGGCTCGGTAAGGAGTATCAGGTGGATTACGGCGACTGCTGCCTGAATATGTGTCCGACGCAGAAACATTTCCCGAAAGTCGGGGACGAGTATCCTAATTATCTGATGCCTATCCCTGCTAATGAGATAACCAAGAGCAAAGGCACGATTGTGCAGAATCCGGGATATTAGAAATTATGTCGATTAAAAGATTGATCAATATTACCAAGATAGTGTCAGCGGCTTTTCTGCTGCTGACACTTATGTCGTTTGACCGTAATCGCCTTTTGATGAATTACAAAGCCGCCGACATCTCCACAAGTGACGGGGAAGCCGTCGTGCTTGCGGGATTCGCCGCCCGCAAGGGTCTTTCCACAGGCGTTCATCAGCATCTGTTAACCCATTGTCTGGTCATTTCGGACGGCAGTCAGAAAGTCTGCATCATTTCCAACGATCTTATGGAAATATCCCCTGCGCTTTCCGATAGCATCCGGACATTGATTGCAGACGCTTCGGGTCTGCCGAAAGAACGGATACTGATGCACAACATCCACACGCATTCGGCGCCGAGATTAGGAGGAAGTTCTGTCCTTACGGGCGGGACCAACAGAGCGTACAAATCGCGTACTGTCTCTGCCATCGTCGCCAATGCCGCGGATGTCATAAAGAATGACAAAGCCTTTAGAAAATTCGATTTGGAGATAGCTAAGGCGAAGACGTCAATCAATGCGAACAGATGTGAGAAAGGCGGTCCGGCCGATCACGATGTGTATGCGGCTCGTTTCCTTGTCAAGGGGAAGCCGGCGGTGTCCGTCATCAACCTTGCCTGTCATCCCGTCTGTATGGGACCGAAGAGTCATCTTCTGTCTTCCGATTATTCAGGAGTGGCAATCGGCTCGCTCATTGAGAGCTGGGGCGGGGCTATGTTCCAACTGACAGGTGCTGCCGGAAATATGGATCCTGCAAGAGGCCCTAAGGAAAAGGATTATGCCGAGGAATGCGGAAAATCCCTTGCTGATTCTCTGTCCGGCGTCAAGTTTAGAAAAGTCAGGAACACAGGCCGTCTATCCGTGGTAAACGATTCCGTGGATTTGCCGTATCTCGTGGACACGGTCACCCGAGAGGATGTCATCCGTCATGCGGATTCGCTCGTCAACACGACTTCACAGGTCTCCGCGACATTCAAGGATGATGTCAGAGGATGGGAAAAAGAAATCCTTTCCAGATTTGACAAAGGACCTGTGCCAAGCAAACTCAGATACC
Source organism: Bacteroidales bacterium (assembly GCA_041667245.1). Lineage (GTDB taxonomy): Bacteria > Bacteroidota > Bacteroidia > Bacteroidales > UBA932 > Cryptobacteroides. Next base: position 19,390 of record JBAYFJ010000011.1, read on the forward strand.
ATCTCCACACTGTGGACATAGACGGAGTGATTTTCCTGTTTTCCGACGGAGAGCCTTTCTGTGAGTACCAGATGGATTTGAGGAAAGCCTTCCCTGACAGGACGATATTCTTCGCAGGCTACACCAACGGTCAGAATTCGTACTTGCCTTCGGAAAGAGCCTATCAGCGCAGAAAAGGCTATGAGTATGAGGTGGAGCAGATGCACATCTACGTTAAGGCGCCTTATCCTCTCTCACCTAATATGCCGGAGACTTATTCTGCCGGATTGAAATCGATTATCGCCACAACCATTGATTCAGAACAATAATGAAAAGCATAAGACTTATACTCATTCTCCTTCTGACATCGGTTTTGCCTTTGTCTTTGTCGTCGAAAACCGGACCTTACGACATTATCCCCGCTCCTAAGTCGCTGGAGCCGTCTGAGGGTTCGTTTTCGTTGAATCGATCCTCGATAATCAAAGTTGAGGCGGAGGACTCTCTGTTCTTTGAGGTTGCCGCGGATTTCGCCCGTCAGGTGAAAACCGCTGCCGGTTATGACTTGAGCAGAAACGTCTCCGAGCCTAAAGGGACAATCATTTTCAGACAAATTGAGAATTCAGCCAAAGAATCTTACGAACTTACAGTCAGACGAGACACTGTCGTCATCGCGGCCTCATCTCCTAACGGGGCTTTCTATGGAGTGCAGACGCTGATGCAGCTGCTTCCTTGTCAGATTTATGGCGGGAGCCCAGAGCGCAACGTGAAATGGTCGGTGCCTTGCTGTACCGTGAAAGACGAGCCGGAGTTCGCCTATAGAGGTATGATGCTGGACTGTGGGCGCTATTTTATGCCGAAAGAGGCCGTAAAACAGTTCATCGATGTGATGGCTATGCACAAACAGAACATGTTCCACTGGCATCTGACGGAAGATCAGGGTTGGAGAATCGAGATAAAGAAATATCCGAAACTCACCGAGGTCGGAGCGTGGAGACCCTTTACCGCTGATTACAACGGGAAGAACCCTGACGGAGTGCCTCACGGGGGATATTACTCTCAAGAGGATGTCCGCGAGATCGTGGAATACGCCCGTCATCGTTATGTGACCGTGATTCCTGAGATTGAACTGCCGGGGCATTCCACGGCTGCCTTGGCCGCCTATCCCGAGTTGTCATGCGATCCTTCCAATACCTATTCCGTGGCCACAAGCTGGGGAGTAAAGACGGATGTCTATTGTCCGAACGCTTTTACTTTCCAGTTCCTCGAGGATGTCTTCACTGAGCTATTCGATTTGTTTCCCTCACCTTACTACCACATTGGAGGAGACGAATGTCCGAAGGATGAGTGGAAGGAGAGCGAGTACTGCCAGAATCTCATAAAAGTGCTTGGGCTGAAGGATGAGCACGATCTTCAGAGCTTTTTCGTCAAAAGGATGGATGCGTTTCTTCGCGATCACGGGAAGACGGTGATCGGATGGGACGAGATTCTGGATGGAAGTGCGGTAAAGAGCACGATAGCAATGTCTTACCGTGGACATGCTCCTGCTGTCAGGGCTATGAGGAAAGGGATAAAGACAATTCTTTGCCCTAACCGCTGGTGCTATCTGGACTACTATCAGACCGATATGGAGAAAGAGCCTAAGGCTCAGTCGCTGTTCCTTCCGATGAGGAAGGTCTACAACTATTATCCTTCCGTGGACTCTCTCGCACAATTAAGCAAAGACTATATCATCGGCTACGAGTGCTGTGTGTGGGGGGAGTACGATCAGAATGCGGAGAGGATGCAGTATCTCACATATCCCCGTTCGGTCGCCGCGGCAGAGGTCGGTTGGACGGCCAGATCGAGGAAAGACTGGGATTCGTTCAGGGCGAGGATGGAGAAAGAACTCAAAAGGCTGGATGTCAAGAAGGTGCAATACTGCCATTCGTATTACGATGTGGTTGTGAATTTCGACCGCAAGGCTGATTACCCCAAGTCTGTCGAACTCACTCTCGACTATCCTGACGCCAAGATCAGATATACCGTTGACGGAACCGCTCCCACGTCAAAATCGCCCCTCTATGACGGTGAGCCGTTCAACGTGGACAAGGGCGCGTTAGTCAAGGCGAGAGGCTTTTCAAAAGACGGAAAGCCGGTAGGAAACTTAATTGAAAAGCAATTTTAGGATATGAGACGTATAGCGGAATTATTCACACTTCTCTCATTGCTTACAGTTTTGAGCGGCTGTGCCGAAAGAGACGGCGACAAAGCGCGCGAACCCATTAGCGTGATTCCTCAGCCTGCTCATATTCAAGAAGATGAAGGAGTCTTCAAAATCTCAGAGAAGACTTGTGTGGTTGTGGACACCCACGAAGAGGGGATGGAGAAGATTGCCGGTTTCCTCAATGACAGACTTGAGAAATCCGCTGGTTTCCGTCTGGACGTGACTTCGGATATGGATCAGGAGTCGGGCATATTCTTTATGAACGCCGGACTTCCTCACGAAGCTTATGGCTTGCACATCGAGCCGAACAGAATAGTCGTGGATTATGGTGATCCGGCAGGTGCTTTTTACGCCTTGCAGACCATTCTGCAGCTGCTTCCTGAGGAGATTTACTCGGACACCCGTCATCGGGGGATTAAGTTGAGTGTCCCTTGCTGCCAGATTGAGGACGAGCCTCGCTTTAAGTATAGGGGGATGCATCTTGACTGCTGTCTGCATTTCTTCGACGTGGATTTTCTGAAGAGATACATTGATCTTATGGCTCTTCACAAAATCAACACTTTCCACTGGCATCTTACCGAGGATCAGGGATGGAGACTTGAGATCAAGAAATACCCTCTGCTCACTGAAAAGGGCCAATGGAGGGAAGAGACCGTGATAGGGTCGCTTCGTTCCAAAATATATGACGGAAAGAAGTACGGAGGCTACTACACTCAGGATCAGGTCAGGGATCTTGTGAAATATGCGGCGGATCGTTATGTCACCATAATCCCGGAGATTGAAATGCCCGGACACGCTCTCGCGGCCCTGTCTTGCTATCCGGAGCTTGGATGCGGACTTGACAGTGTCTATAAGACAGCCACCAAGTGGGGAGTGTTCAAACAAGTGTATTGTCCGAAAGAAGAGACTTTCGCTTTTCTGGAAGACGTGATGGATGAGGTGTTCGAACTTTTCCCCTCCAAGCTCATCCACATAGGAGGGGACGAGTGTCCTAAGGTGAGTTGGAAACAATGCGCTCACTGTCAGGCTCTTATCAAGAAGCTGAACCTCAAGGATGAGTTCGGGCTTCAGAGCTACTTTGTTCAGAGAATGGAGAAATACATCAATTCCAAAGGCAGGGAGATTATCGGCTGGGACGAAATCCTTCAGGGCGGACTGGCTCCGAATGCGAAAGTGATGTCGTGGCTTGGGGAAGAAGGCGGAATCAACGCCGCAAGGCAGCATCACGAGGTTGTTATGGCTCCTTATCAAAAGTATTATCTGGACTACTGGCAGGCGGATCCTGATTCAGAGCCTCTCGCAATGGGCGGCCCTACCGCTCTAAGAGAAATGTATGACTACAATCCTGTGCCCGATGTGTTGACTTCTGAGGAGGAAAGGTACATCATAGGAATTGAGGGCTGTGTCTGGACAGAGTATCTGCCCACGCCTCAGCGGGTCGAGTATATGGCTTATCCAAGAATGTGCGCCATTGCCGAGACCGCTTGGAGCAAGGCTCCGAAGGATTGGAACGGTTTCGCACACCGTCTGGAGAATCATCTGAAGAGACTTGACGCACTCGGCGTGTCTTATTGCGACGCGTTCTTCAATCCTCTGATCGAGTTTCACCCTGACACCAAGTACAGCAAGGTCGTGACTATGAGTGTGGATGTTCCTGAAGCGGACATTTATTATACTCTTGACGGCACCGAACCGGACAAAGGCTCGCTTTTGTACGATTGTCCTTTCGTTATCAACAGATCGCAACTCGTCAAGGCGGTTGCGATACGTGATGGCAGGAAGGTGGGAGCTGTCAAGACAAAAAGGTTTTTAGATTAAAATAATATATTTAAAATTATTACAGATTATGGCTTTAAGATTAACAGAACAGCCGTCAAAGTACGACCATCTTGAGAAGAAATCAGTCGCGGAACTGCTCCGTGACATTAATGAAGAGGATAAGACTGTCCCTTATGCGATAGAGAAAGTGCTTCCTGATTTGGAAAAACTGGTCAGTGCGATTGAGCGTCAGCTTCGCAACGGAGGCCGTATGTTCTATTGCGGATGCGGTACCGGCGGAAGGCTTTCCGTACTGGACGCAGTGGAGCTTCCTAACACTTACGGAATAGATCCAGAGCAGATTCAGTGCGTGCTGGCAGGAGGAGTCGAGAACCTTGTTCTCGCTCTTGAGGAAAAGGAGGATGACATAGAGGAGGGATGGAGAACCCTTCAGGAACGTAACATCACCCCAAAAGACATCGTGGTCGGAATCTCCGCGAGCGGCACAACTCCTTACGTGCTTCAGACTTTGAAGTCTTGTCGGGAACACGGCATCCCTACCGGCTCTTTCGTCAATAATCCTGATTCTCCGATTTCCGAGTACTCGGACTATCCCGTTGAGATTGTGACAGGTCCTGAGTTCATTACCGGCAGCACAAGAATGAAGGCGGGCACTTCCCAAAAACTGATTTGCGACATGATCAGTTCCACGGTCCTGATCAGGCTCGGGCGTGTCGAGGGCAACAGAATGGTGAATGTCCGTCTGATCAACGACAAGGTTGTGGACAGGTCGGTCAGAATGCTTATGGAGAGGAATCCTTCATTGAAAGACTACGACTATTGTAAAAAGATGATAGTGAAATGCGGTAACGTCAAGAAGACTGAGCAGTATCTTTTCGATCAGGGGGTTCTTGACAAATTGTTTGAAGACTAATGAAACCTAAAGTGATTGTAACGCTGGTTACTTTGATGGGAGTCCTTCTGTCGGGATGCGGCAAGGACTCTTCACCTAAGACTGAAGACATTGGTAAGTTCAACGGGGTGGTTATCAATGAGATAGCGGCTCACGATGAGGTTGCCGATGAGGATAGTTGGGTGGAACTGATGAACACTTCTTCCTCCGATGTCGACATCTCCGGCCTTGGGCTGTACCTGTACGACGACTATTTCACCGGAAAATGTGTTTACACAGCGCCGGCAGGGACTTCCATCGCTTCAAAAGGAAGGCTTGTCATCAGCACTCAAGACGAAAGTCTCGTGACAGGCATACTGTCCACTTCTGATTTCGAGTTGAAGCTCGCATTGTCCAATGACGGTACGGCGGTGGATGATTTCAACAGAAAGACATCCATCTCGGAGCCTGCCGCTCTAAGCAAAGCCGGTAGTTATCAGAGGATTCCGGACGGGTCTTCTACTTGGCGGGCGATGACTTATTCCAGCAAAAGCGTTGAGAATAAGGTCTTTTCCATTGACGATCTGAGACCTACGGCTGTCTGGGTCTGGAGGTCTTATCTGGAGACTCTTTTGGCTGACGGTTGTGCGAAACTGAAGGAGCTGAAAGCTCAGGGCTTCGACCATATCCTTTTGAATTATTCCGCTTTCGAGTACGATCAAAAGCGTACCCGCCAGTTAATTGATGCTTCTGATGATCTCGGAATCGCGGTTCACGCCTGGATGCAGTGTTTCCACACCAGCGAAGGCTGGATCAATCCTGTCGATGATGCGGCCAATTGCTACAAGGATGAGATCTTCGAGGACATTATCGCTCACGCCAAGGCCTACATTGAGGATTTCGGCGTGAAAGGCCTGCATCTTGACTATATCCGGTATCCTGGTACTGCCTACAAGCATAATCCTTCCGCGGAAGTGACAGCAGTCGGAGCTGTGAACAGATGTTGTCGCGAACTCAGGGAGTTGGTGGACAGCTACAATGAGGGAATCGTGACTTCGGCGGCTTTGATGCCGGAGAAGAGCGGGGCTTACTATTATGCTCAGGACTACAATGCGATGGGCACTTATCTCCACATCCTGATGCCGATGATTTACAAGTACTCCTACGGTTACGGTGATGACGCATGCAGGAGCTATGCAAATATGTTCGCTTCCAATACCGGCGGCGCGAAATGCTGGCCGGGTACCACTACCTACAAAGGCAACGACTCTTCAGTTTCTCCAATGGACGCTGCGGGGATACTTGCCGACTGCAAGGTCTATCAAGGGACTAAGGCTTCCGGAATAGTGCTTTTCAGATATGGCCTCGGTACTTTTCCCGACTTGAGCGATTTTTGGTCGGAATGACAATTTATTAACACTAATATAACCTGTATTTATGAAAAAGTTTTATTGTTTATTTGCAGCGATGATGGCTTTTGCGGCTTTGTTTACGAGTTGCAAAAGCGATGATTCCGACGAACCCGGAACTGATGTCAAGGTCGTCGCGACTGTCTCCCAATCCGACCTTGTCGAGGCGATTGCCTCAATGTACGGGGAATGGGAGTCCACAACAACGATTCCTTCGACGCTAAAGGTAGGAGGAACTGAACTGACTCTTCCTCAGTACCAATATGCTATGTGCAAATTGCTCGTGGATCTTAAGAGCGGAAGCAATTCGAAAATTGACGTTCTGTCTTTCAAGGCTGCCGATTATCCTACAAAGGATAGTTACGATCAGGATGAGATCGCGGTGACGAACGGGCCTTCCAATTCGTTCGAGACCGGTGCGACTGAGGATCTCACGGACATTGCCAGAAGAATGATCAAGGCGATGAATGATAAAGGTCAGGTGCCAAACCAGACCATCTTCAAGAGGACTGACAACATAGCTTTCTGCACGAACAGGGCGACTGTCACTATGGCTCGCGCCATTAGCGAGTACAAAGATGCGGGTAAAATGCCGGCGAAAGTCTTGACCGAGTACTTGTCTGCCTCAGCCACTCTTAAAGGATTCGCCCAGCAGCTTGTGTCCTATCTTGACGTTTGGGACAAGACCACCGGTTCGGTGGATGCCGACGGAAGCCATTGCACTTCCAACAAATCGGCTTGGGAGAATGTCCACTTCATTCCTATCCCTTATTCAGGGGGCTATGAGGACGGCACGATGTATGGCGACGCTTACAAGCCGTACCACACTATCACTGTCGACGGCGTAACATACGACGCGGCTCAGTGCTGGGTTATTGCGCTCAAGGGTATTATGGATCTTGTCACCGTTCAGGGTTCCGCTCTTAAGCAGACTGATCGAAACACTACTGTCCACACTCTCGGCAACGGAAAGGCTTTGAGCGAGTCAATCCCTGAGGCTGGTGACTGGGCTTTGTGGGGAAGCTATCCTTGGTACGAGAAAGCTGACGATCCTTGCGCAATCAATTTTTCAAAGAGCAATCCTTGCGATTTGAATTTCTTGATTAAAGTTGTCCCTTGGTTCCTTACCAGAGCGGAACAGCTCACTCATATCGGTAACTTCCAGACATTCGGAGACAATCCTGCCAATAATCTCGTTTTGTCTCCATATACCGGAAACATTTCGGCGATGAGAACTTTCCTGATTGCCATCAGATTTTACAAATATCTGCTTGACAACAACATCTCATCCGATGTCTACACAGCAATGAAGGATGTGGATCTGGATTATGACCTATACGGAGTCGAACTTCCTGACATAGAGTCCACTACAACGGATCTTACTTTCGCTGCCGCAGGAGAGACCATCCCTGTGACTTTCAACGCTGCCGTGGATTGGACAGCCACTTCTAACGCGGCTTGGCTTACCGTCAATCCGGGTAGCGGTTCAGCCGCGACCGGAAAGTCCATCGATGTTTCCGCAATTGCTAACACCGGGGCTGAGCGCACTGCAATTCTCACTATTGCGGGAGGAAACGCTACTGTCAGAATCCCTGTTACCCAGAATGCGTACACCAATGCCACAATCAAGGATTTTGCCAAGCAGTTCGTTACCATTCTTGACACCTGGCAGAATACCACAGGCATCGTGAACACAGTCACCGGTCTTGACAGAAGCTCTACCAACACCAACTATTCCGCTGACAATGATGTGGAGAACGCTCATTATGTGCCTTCTACTACAACCATCACCCTCAACGGCAAGTCTTACAGCACCGCGGATATGATGGAGCTGGCAGAGCGCTGCTACCTTCTGCTTCGCGGCTATGACGGCACCTACACTGACAAGTACGGGGCTGATTCCGCTCCTAAACTTACTACTGCCGGCACAATGGCCACCGCTTTGCCTGAGACCCACAATTACGTGTGGTCCACTTTGTCGTACAATGAAAGCGGAAGCACCAACACGGACGGGACCAAGGTCGGCAACGGCGGTCCTCTGATGATGGGAAGCTACAAGGAACAGGACAAGGCTGTGGCAAACACTGTCAAACTCGACATTATGGACAACTTCACGCAGCGTCATCTCAACTGGCCTATCACCAAGGGCTCGATTTCGAACAACTGCGGCTATCCTCGCGACCCTATAACCAATTATTACGGCTGTTTCTCAGCTCAGAGATCATTGCTGACATTCGCAAGAATATTCAAATATCTGCTTGACAACAATCTTGACAATGCCGTGAACGTGTCTGCGGACCAGACTTTCAATTCCGATCTTCTCGGAGTTAGCACAGAGGCTTCCAAGAACACGATTGAGGCTTTCGCAAAACAGTATGTCACTATTCTTGACGTTTGGGAGAAGACCACCGGCACTATCAATTTCCTTACCGGCGAGACTCTTTCCGAAGACAGAGACACCAAACTTGACAATGCGGGCGCGCACTACGTTCCTTCCGGCACCACAATCAAAGTTAACGGAACGACTTACTCCACGGGTGATATGCTTGAGGTTGCTGAACGCTGCTATTTGCTTCTCAGAGGCTATGACGGCAATTCCACCACTGCCGGCAAGGGCACCTTCGAGAAGACGGCAACTCAGAGCAAGATGACGACCACCGAGATTCCTACAGCGCACAAATACGTGTTCCAGAGTGCGTCCTTCAACGAGTCAGGTTCGACGGCTTCGGGCAATGTGATAGAAGGCAACGGCGGACATTTGAGAATAGGGGATCCTGCGACGGCAAACGGGGTGGCTTGCAAAGTCAAAGTCGACATTCTTGACAACTTCGCTCAGCGTCACGTTAATTACGGCATCACCCGTGATTCCAAGATTTCCAATATGTGCGGCTATGCAGCGGGGCAGTTGAGCGGCTATTACGGCTGTTTCAGCGCCCAGAGAGCACTTGTCACCTATGCTTTTTTCTTCAAGTATATGATTGACAACAAGCTTGCGGATGCTACGGGCATAGCGGCTGACCAGACAATCCGTTCCGAGGAATTCGGCGACGAAAAGTAGAACATAATAGGGCACAGGGGTCCGATCATCCCTGTGCTTTCCAACATAATTATTACTAAAATGATGAAGAGATTATTGTTGTTGGCTTTTGCCGGCTTGTCTTTTTTTGTGTGCTGTTCCGGCTCTGACGATGATCAGACCGAGGAGAAAAACAAGGCTTTTGTGCCAGATTCTTTCAACGGCTATTTCGTGGAAGCTCTGGCGAGTGCCTACAAGACATTCGAAGAAACTGACGAGTTGCCTTCTTATGTCAATGTCGAGGGCATTAATTACAACAAATCAAAGTATGTCGCAGCGTCTTGCCTGCTGATCGGAAAGATGGCCGGTAGTCCGGAAACATGGCAGGAGGACAGGATAGACATCCCTTCGGTCGCGGGTTCTGTCTCGGACAAGAACGACACATTTGATCCAGACTTCATTTCTTCGGAAGAAGTCCAATGGCTCGCTTCGACAATTCTGGCGTATGCCGAATCCAACGGGGCCTTCCCTAACTACTGCGCATTTCCGACTTATTACGTGGAATCTGACGGGACCAAGCACGAGAACCGCTTGACTTTTAACAATTCGGCCGTGATTTTCTGCCGATATTTCAGCGAGTATGTGAAAAATCTCGCTTTCCCGGGCAAGGTTTCCAGCTGGCAGTCCGATTTCCTTCACAAGGAGTCCAATTGCGAGACTGACAATGAAGTGGTGGTCGGCACAATGAATTCTATTATTTCAGGCAAGACGACTACGCTTGCCAAGGCTGAGGCACTTTTTAACTATTCCCGTGACAAGTGGGAGTGGCAGGATTATCCGAACACCGTGAAAGGGTCCGTCAAGACAATCAATGAGAAAGGCGGTAATTGTTGCGATTTGTCTCACGCTTTGATTGCGATGAGCCGCGCGGCAGGAATTCCGGCGAGGTATATGCACGGGCAGTGCCAATTCTCCACAAGTGTGATTGGTCACGTTTTTGTTGAGCTGTTTGTCGATGGAAAATGGTATATTTGCGACCCATCGAACAACAACAACACGTTCGGGAAACACAACTGGTCTCATATGGCCACATTCAACGGCAGGTACAAAGAGCTTCCTTTCTGATAATATTAAATAAATTTATTTTCGAATTATGATATTGATCGCTGATTCCGGTTCCACCAAAACCGATTGGGCTTGCGTCTCCGAAAACGGGGACAGGTGCGTCAGATTCCAAAGCGCGGGTTACAATCCTAATTATAACACTGCGGATAACATTCGTGAGGATGTCCTCAAATCGCTTCCAGCGGTTTTTCCCGTTTCTGAAGTGAGTGAATTGTATTTTTACGGCGCGGGAGTCACGGAGCTGCAATACGGCTTCATAACGGAGGTAATGCTCACTGTGTTCCCCAATGCTAAAAAAGTGTTTGTGGCAATGGACACTCTGGCTTCTGCGAGAGCCACTCTCGGATTCAACCCGGGGTTCGTGGCCATCGTCGGGACCGGGACAAATTCCTGTCTTTATGACGGGGAGAAGATTACTCTGAACATCGACTCTCTCGGCTTTATTCTCGGAGACGAGGGCAGCGGCGGCTATATAGGCAAAAAACTCATCTGCGACTATATCCGCGGGGATCTGCCTAAGCGTCTTGTCCCGGAGGTCGCAAAACTTATAGGAAAGACCAATGATGAGATCATAGATCAGATTTACACCAAGCCCAAGCCGAACCGCTACTGTGCGCAATTCTGCAAATATGTGGGCGACAACAGGTACAATGATCCGTATTTCCACGATCTGATGCTTGGCTCTTTTAGGGACTTTTTCTCTCACATAATCTGCCATTACCCTGATTATGAGCGGTACAAACTTAACTGCGTCGGCTCAGTGGCTTTCTATTATCAGGATCTGTTATCGGAGGCGGCCTCCGATTTCGGAATGTCTTTAGGAAATGTGCTTAAGGCGCCTATGGACGGATTGATTAAATACCACACAAAATAGAAGATGAAGGTTTCCAGAAATTACGCTTTGCCTTTGGCAATCATAGGGATGATGTTTTTTACCGTGGGTTTCGCTCTCGGCATCAATAGCTATCTCGTTCCTTTGCTGCAGTCCACTCTGAAGGTCTCTTCGGCGGAGTCTTATCTGCTGATCGCTTCCACGTTCTGCGCTTTTCTTTTTTTTAGCTATCCTTCGGCGAAGATCATTGAGAAGATCGGCTACAAGAAAACTATGTCTCTCTCGTTCCTTGTGTTCGCAATCGCTTTCGCTCTTTTCATCCCCTCGGCCATCTACGGAAACCTCGCTCTTTTCATATTTGCTTCTTTCCTGAGCGGGGTGGCGAACACAATTCTTCAGGCTGCCATCAATCCTTATGTCACGATTCTGGGTCCTATTGAAAGTGCGGCGAAACGTATGAGTATTATGGGAATCTGTAATTCGCTCGCTTGGGCCGTAGCTCCCGTGTTCCTTGCTGCTGTGATCGGGAAAGATCTCAGTGATGCTTTGCTTTCCGATGTGACCAAGCCGTTCATCATTATAATAGGTATATTCGTTCTGCTGGGCATTTTCGTTAGATTCGCTCCGCTGGAAGAAGTTAAGGCGGTCGGCGAGACGGATGAGGATGCCGCGGATTGCCCTTATGCGGCGGGGAAGACATCCATCTGGCAATTCCCTCATCTGGTTATGGGCGCTGTGGCTTGCTTCTTTTATGTGGGCGTTGAGACATTGGCCTTGTCTTCCTTGGTGGATTATGCCGTGTATCTTAATTTTTCCAACCCTCAGTTTTATGCTATTTGGCCGAGCGTGGGGATGGCCCTCGGCTATGTCATTGGAATCATTATGATACCGAAATATATGTCTCAAGTCACTGCTTTGAGGATCTGCTGCTGGGTCGCCTTGATCGGGTCACTTCTGATAGTGCTCACTCCTCCTGCGATTTCCATCTGGTGCGTTGCGTTTCTGGGCTTGGCTTGTTCGCTTATGTATCCTGCGATATGGCCTATGGCTATTGTCGATCTCGGCAAATTTACCAAAGTCGGATCTTCGCTTTTGGTTGCGTCAATCGGCGGCGGGGCTTTGATTCCTCTCGTTTTCGGATTCTTGAAAGACTCTGTGGGTAATCAACAGGCCTACTGGATATGTGTTCCTTGCTACTTGTTCATATTCTTTTACGCTTACTACGGCTACAAAATCAGAAAATTATGAAGAAAGGATTTCTCATAATACTCATTCTCCTGCTGTCCGCGGCGGATTCTTTCGCCTGCACCACGGTTATAGTGTCCGCTAAGGCGAGCGCCACCGGGCGGCCTCTTCTCTGGAAACAGAGGGACACGCCAAATGAGTTCAATGTCATGGACCATCGGATAGGTCGGCTTTATTCTTTCACCGCAATCTTCAACAGCAACGACCTGAGGCGTGAGAATGCTTATTGCGGGGCGAATGACATGGGATTTGCGATAGTGAACAATCTTTCCTATAACCTTCGTCCTGACTCTTTGGGCCTTGTCACCGTTGCCGGAAAACTGATGACGGAGGCTTTGGGAGAGTGTGTCACCGTTGGTGATTTTGAGAACCTTATCTTGTCTAAAGGCAAGCCAAATGGTCTGAGCACCAATTTCGGGGTGATAGATGCTTTCGGAGGAGCTGCTTATTTCGAGGTCTGGGATTATGGCTGCAAAAGATATGACGTTACTGAAGGCTATATGTGCAGGACCAATTATTCTTTTTCAGGCCGTCTTGGAAAGGGGAGAGGATATGCCAGGTATATGACCGCAGACTATCTTTTGAGCAGACAAGTGAACAAGGGAATCGGGCCGGAGTGGCTTTTGGAGCATTTAGGAAGATCGTTCTTCAATGTTCTTACGGGAGAGGACCGGTT
>JBAYFJ010000012.1:0-32231 GCA_041667245.1 Bacteroidales bacterium
CAGGAGTGGAGCTGTCATCCGATGGAGCACGAATTGTCTGCTATATATGACATTACTCACGGTCTGGGGCTGGCCATTCTGACTCCGAGGTGGATGGAGTACTGTCTGGACGAGACGACTGTCTCCAAATATGTTCAGTTCGGTGTCAATGTCTTCGGGATGTCTCCTGAGGGCGAGCCGATGGCCATTGCAAAGGAGAGCATAAAGAGGCTTTCTGATTTTCTGTTCGACACGTTGGGGCTCAAGAGCTCTTTCGCCGAGGTCGGAATCAAAGAGGAGGATTTTCCGGTTATGGCGAAAAAGGCTTGTGCCGGAAGTGTGCTTCGCGGCTTCAAGCCGCTGAATCAGAACGATATAGAGAATATATTCAGAATGTGCCTTTAAGCATTTGTCAGCGGTAGTATCCCTTATTGGTCATCTCCGATGCCTGGACCAGACCATATTTCGTGTCATCCAGCGGATAATCCCAGCAGCCCATCTGATGATAGACACTGCCGCCGAAACCGGTCTTGAAGCGATACAGCCCGTATTTCGGGTCAGACGGCTGTGCGTTCGGAGCAATCCCGAACATATCATATTCAGTGCACCCGCACGCTTTCGCAACTTGAATCGCCTTCCACTGCATCGCATAAGTGGCCATACAGTTTCTCATCGAGGAGGAGGAAGCTCCATAAAGATAAGTTGCTCTGTTACTGGATATTACCAAGAACATCGCCGAGAGAGGGATGTCGTCCAGATAAGAAATCAGCAGCTTCACCTGTATCGGGTGGTCGTCATTCTCCAGTTTTGACGATAGGACAGAGTAAAAATAATCTATCTTGTTGACGTACAATCCGTTCCGCTTAGCCGTGTCCACATAGAGTTCGTACCAGATTTTGAGATCCTTCAGGCCTCCGAGTTTGACCTCCACCCCTTTGCGCAGAGCGAGATTGATGTTGTAGCGAGTCTTAGGCTTCATACTGGCGAGAATTTTTTCCTCGTCCTTTGTCAAATCCATAATGATAGTGTTGGACGGCAGAATGTCATTGTTTGATTTTCTCAGATTGCCGTTCACGGTGTCGAAATTGAGCTGGTACTCCTGAAAGCATTTGTCAGGCGCGCCCAGCCATTGGCCCGACTCATCATAATTGTCCTCGCTGACCCAGTGGGACTGCCAGTTAAGGTCATATCTAATTGCTATGCAGTCTGTTGGTAGGAACGAACGGAGCTGTTCCGACAATTCTTCAAGGAATTTGCCCTGATTCTCTTCCGACGGCTCGACTTCAGGACCGTATGGCACGTAGGCTACGCAATCGCTGTTGTTGAAATACTGCAGGAACATCAGAAAATCTGCGGTGGTGTGGGAGTATCCGCCAACGTTCAAGTACAAATCGCTGTTTCGCACGTTGTAATCAAATGCGTAGGATTTCAGCCCGAGTTTGTTCTTAACTCTTGACCAAAAGGATGTCTGCTGAATGATTGGCGTATCGTAAACGTCTATGATGGATTTCTTCTCTATGGAAAGTTGCATAATGTGTGCAAAGGTAGGCATTATATTCCGACATTTCTCTTTTTCATTGTTTTGAAGTTGATTTGGAGTAGGAAATAGTGGCTTTTCATATATCCGCTATATGTACAGAGTAAGATTCGGGGATCACTCCACGTGTGTGAAAAGCTGTCGGACGCTGTTAGCGGTGACGAAGTCGCGGAAGCATCTTCCTGAATCGGATTAGCAGGGAGGTGAATTTGCTGCCCATTATCACCACGGTGACGGCGGCTATTATCAGGAGAAGTCCGACACATTCTCTGAAGGTCAGCGCCTCGCCGAACAAGGTTATTCCAAACAGAAGGGCAGTCACGGGCTCCAGAGCGCCGAGAATGGCTACAGGAGTGGAGCCGATGTCGTGGATGGCAACTGTGGTGCAGATGAATGAAATCACGGTAGGGAAGACAGCCAAAGCCAACATACAGAACCAGAGGTACCAATGAGTCGGGAGAGCGAGTTCTCCGTTGACGATTACTCGTCCGAGGAACAGGAAGAAGCCGACAAGTATTATGTAGAAGGTGACTTTGATAGTGGACAAGTCAGTGATGCTCTTGTAGTTGAGACCGACTATATAAAGTGCGTAGGAGAGTGCCGACGCAAGTACAAGGATTGTCCATTTCAGGCTCAGAGTCGAACCGTCATCTCCTTTGTAGAGCAATGCGATTCCGGCTATCGCAACCAGAATGCAGAAGCCGGTCTGAACCGAAATTTTCTCTTTGTAGACAACTCCCATTATTATGGCGACTATTACCGGGTAAACGAATAGTATGGTCGTGGCTATGCCTGCGGCCATATAATTATAGCTTTCGAATAGTGTCAGCGAGGAGAGCTAAAGCAGAATGCCGAGTACCATAAATGGAAGGATTTCTTTCTTGCCCATTGACAGTGATCGGCCTCTGATTCGGAGCATAATCGCAAGAATAGGAATTGCGAGAAGATAACGGAAAAACAACACGGAATCCGCATCCATACCGTCTTTGTAGAGAGGTAGGGTGAAAAGCGGGTTCATTCCGTAAGTGGCTGCGGCGATGGAGCCGAGAAGATAGCCTTTTGCCTTTGTGTTCATCGGGACGCAAAGATAGACAAAAACAAATAATTAACGGCATTCTTTTAGAGTTATTCTCCAAAAGAATGCCGTCTGCAAAAGTGCGTAGAGGAAATTATTCGGTCACTTTTTCCATCTGGAAATTGAGGAAGAAGCCTGTCATTGTGGAAACAGGTTTATCTGTACCTATCATTCCGAAATCGGCGAAATCAGTGAAGAAATCCTTTGGCTCATAGTCGATTACGTAGACATCGAGAAGGCCGTCATCAGTCACTCTCACTCCGAGGTGTGCTATGTCGTCGGTGCTTGTCTTGCTTGTAGAGAAGAAACGGTTGATGTGATTGAGAATCAGAATCTGCATTGTCACCTTTGTCTGCATATCAATGCGAATAGTGAGTTCGTCACCCATCGTGATGTCGGACTGCTCGCCGAAGTAGTTCTTGAATCCGGACACGAATGATGTCTGGAGGTCTGCTCCGATTGTCATTGTGTCGTCAGTGTTGAGAACAGGGAAATTGGTCAAGTCTTCCATACCGCCCCACGTGTTGTTCATATAGGTCTTGTCCGTCACAAAAGTCTTCATCTTCCATTTGCCCTGAATCTTCTCTGCGTAAGATCCGAGAAGGACGATTTCGATCTCAGGATACTGTCCCGCAACGAAACCTTTCATATTGGTGAAATCAGGTTTGAGGTAAAGAACGTTGTGATCGGCGTCTTGGGCGATGAAGTCAAGTTTGAGAGAAGCCTTGTCAGAGCCTACCGCGATGATCATTTTCTTCTCGCCGTTGAACTTGAAATTAGTACCTTCCACAGCAGTGGATTTTTCCGTGTCCACTGTGACAGGAATCTCAATCTGCTTTTCGGCGGTGAATGTACCTCCGGTGCTTGTGAATAGCTGGAACTCCACATTAGCGGCGGAAGTCATAGCGATTTTCTTGCCAACGAACGAGTACAGGCGCAAATCCTGTTTTGAAAGAGTTATGGTGGCTGTTGATAGTTTTCCCACGCCTACTCCGTTTGCCGCTCCGAGGGTCATCGTGATCACTTTGTCCGCGTCGAAATTGTCTTTCGCGCTGACTGTTATCTTGAGATTCTGGCTTGCGCCTCCGACTGTGTAAGACTCGCTTGAGACAGTGTAGTCCTCCCCTTTGACCGCGCTTCCTGAGAATGTGACCGGAATCGTGGCAGTTGTGGAAGTCTCGAAATCCTTAGTCTGGATGGAGATGTCGACTGATCCGCTTGTGAGGGCGAATGTTTGTTGTGTGAATGAAACCGAAGGGTCGGAATCTTTCGAGCAGGCAGCCAGTACCGCGGCTGTTGCGATGAGTGTAATTAACTTTCTCATTTTGGTTAAAAATATTTAATTGTTTATAAAAACTGTTATTTCGCGTTAGTCTCGAATTCGTTTTCGAGATTATCTATGTACTCTCTGTCAGCATCGGTCAGAAAAGTGGCCTCTGGCAGGATCACGGTTGAAGAATAGCCGCTGTGCACAGGAGGACATTCGTCCACGTTGTCGCAGCCGCAAAGCGCGGCGCAAGCTACGCAAAGCAGCAGACAGGCAAGGGCAGATGATATTTTTTTTCTCATATCCATTGTTAATTATTCAGTTTCACTATATCCTGGGTTTTGCACCAGACCAGCCACCAGTTCCATATCATCCACGGGGATAGGGAAGGTGTACATAAAGGATCTTGTGTAGTATTTCAGACCGTTCTTCGCGGCCCAGAACTCCGGTCTTCCGTTCCTCTTGAGTTCAAACCACCTGTCTCCGTTTTCCATAAAGAACTCTTTGCGTCGCTCATTGAGAATGGCCTGAAGCAGAGGCGTGAGAGCCTTGCCTTCCGCATCAGTCTGAATCAGCTCGTCGGAATCGACAGCAGGCAATGTGCTCATAGTCAGATCAGTGTATGGCGTGATTCTGTTTCTTCTCAGAGCGTTAAGATTGCCAAGGGCGGCATCGTTTTCCGAAAGGTGGTAAGAGGACTCGGCGGCGATAAGCTGCATCTCAGCGGAACGCATTGATGCGAAAATATTCTTTACACTCACTCTTTTGGCCCCTACCGACAGTCCCAGGCGCACGTCAGCCGAACCTTCCGGAAATATATCCAGGAATCTTTTGCTGACAGGACGCGCGTCTATGTTGGATTTTATGCCCGCAATCTCGGACGAACTGCTGCTTGTGTTGAGACGGTTAGCCTTGAAAATCGTGTTTCCGCTCATCTGGGTCTGGGTGCTGATCATAGTTTTGTAAGCCGCTCTGTCAAGAAGAGGATGGGCTTCGAGTACCTTCAGAGCGTAGGTCTTGGCATCGGAATAGTCCCTTGTCCAGAAATACAGACGGGCGAGGTAGCCGTTGATGACATCGTCGTTGAAACGGAACATCGAATCCTCTATGTGATAGGTTAGCGCTGTCTTGAAGTCGCTCTTAATCAAGTCTATAGTCTGAGTCATCGTGCTTCTAAGTGCCTTTTCCTCCATATCGAATTTCGTAATCAGGGGCACTCCGAGCTGGGCGTCCGTGTTGTCGGTGCACGGCTCGCAGTACATTCTGAGGAGCTGGTAGTAGCAGACACCTCTCAGAGCAAAAGCCGTACCGAGCACGTCCTTGGCGAGTCTGGAATCCCTGTCTTCCATGTACTCAATGGTGATGTTGCAATCCCTGATGTACTCGTAGAGTTTCGTGTAACGGCTCTGCATATCGTTCAAAGCGTTGCCAACGTACAGGCTTATGTAGTTGCCTTTAGGGTACTGGGTGAGATTTGTCTCAAGATTGTCCGAGAAATACTCGAAATCAAGCGAAGAGCTTGGATTGCCGACGGCCGCTTTCTCTCCTATGTCTATGCTGTAGAGAGTTGTGTTAAGAAGTTCGGAAAACTCCTCAGAGGTCTTCGGGATGGTCTTGCCGTAAGGCTTTATGTCAAGATAATTGTTGCAGGCGCAAAGCGCGAGAACGGACAGTAATGCAAATAATGTGTGTCTTCTCATATTCATTCGATTTTAGAAGCCGACGTTGATTCCGAAAGAGTAGGACTGGCTTGTAGGATAGACTGCCCCCGGTGTCTCGGGATCCATTCCGGAGTAGTTGGTCAATGTCAGCAGGTTGCTCATACTGAAGGACACTCCGAAGTACTTGATCGGGGTTTTCATCAGCCAAGCGGAAGGCAGATTGTACGACAGTGTCAGCGACCTGATCTTCAGATAGGAGACGTCTTCGTAGTAGACGGCGCTTGTGATTGTGGATGTGGACGGGATGTCTCTGTCGAGATAGAGCCTGTCTCCGTAATAGTCTATCAGACGAGGGTAGCCGTCAGTGCGGTGATTGACCGTGGTCCAACGTTTGGTAACATCGGTGATTACGTTCAGATGATTGACGTACAGGTCATTGCGCTGTGTGGGGATGGCTTCGTGGTCTCCTGAAGGGCCTGACACGGTGGAGTAATTGACAGGGCAGGAGATGTCGTTTCTCACAAGGGAATGGAGTGAGAAGGTTCCGTTGACGCTTAATGAAAGATTCTTGTAAGTGGCTGATGTGGAGAATCCTCCTGTCCAAGGAGCCGTGGTGGTGCCGATGTAGAAGAGGTAATTTTCGCTTTTGCGAAGATCGGAGACGTCGACGATGGTGGCGTCGGGACGAAGCTCGTAATTGTACATTCCGGTCTCGGAATTGATTCCCAGCACTTTTCCGCTGAAGAGTTTGCCCTGCGGGTAGCCGACGTAGTAGTCGCCGTAGAGAGTGCCGTTGACGGAATTGTATTTGGTGAGTTTGTTGCGGTTCAGAGAGATGTTTCCGGAAATGTTCCAGGAGAAGTCTCTGACTTTGACGGGGGTTCCGGAAAGTGTGAGCTCAAGGCCTCTGTTCACCTGCTCGGAAGTGTTGTAACTCTGTGAGGAGAAGCCTGTTGACGAAGGCACGTTCACGCTCGTCACCAGGTCGAAGCCTTTTCTGTTGTAGGCTTCGAATGACATTCTGATTCTGTCTTTGAGAAAGCCCATATCCAGAGCCGCTTTCATATCCCAGGTCTTTTCCCATCTAAGATGAGGGTTAGGGGCATTGCCGATGAAGCCCATTCTGTAGTAGTCGTCGTCGGTCTTTCGGAAGGACGAGCTGTAGGTCATTATGAATTGTGGATAGACGTTTCTGTTCACACCTCCGGTGTAACCTGTGGATGTGCGAAGGGTCATCGAGCTGATGACGTCGGAGAGGCTTTTCATAAAAGGTTCCTCATCCACGTTCCAGGAGAAGCCGGCGGACCAGGTAGCGTTGAACTGTTCCTTGCTTCCGAAGTTGTTGGAGCCGTCGGAACGTACGGTTCCGTTGAAAACATATTTGTTTTTCAGAACGTAATCGGCTGCCGCATAGAAAGATGCGAAAGCGTCGTTGGTGATGCTCTGGCCTGAGAGCCCGTCAATTATCGCGGCATAGCTCTGGAGCTGGTCGTAGGTGAGATCTCCTGTGGTCTCATAAGTCGGAGTCGAGTGGTTGCCGGACACTGGGTCGTAGCCATATCTCTTGTTGTAGATGCTTTTGGCATAGGAACTTCTGATCTCGGAGCCTCCGAGTAGGGAGATGTAGTGCTTTCCGCCGAAAGTTTTGGAATACTGCAGCTGACCTCTGAGAATGTAGCTGTAATTGTAAGAGGATGACTGTGTTATGGATGCGTAAGTCCTTTTTGAGGTGAAGGAGTTAAGCTCGAACGGACGGTCTGTGAAAGCAGCGTAAGTGTCTTTGCCGTTCACGTTGTCGGAGTTGTCATTGTTGTAGGTGAAGTTACCGAGGCCCGTGAATGTCAGGTCTTTGAGGATGTGCCAGGTGAGATTGGCCGTCATTGCCATATTCGCGCTTTTGGCAGTGGTGGTGGTCTCGTTGATCTCTCTCATTATGTTGAAGCCGTCTTCAGGAAGAGGAACAGTGTAACTGCCGTTGGTGTTGCTCAGAGTGTAGTAGGTGTTGTCGGCCGCATAAGAGCCGTCATCGTTGAACACTTTCTCGTACGGATTGGCGAAATAGGCGTAGGTGAACATATCGGTGTTGCTGCTCGGAGCCACGGATTTCTGATAAGAAAGGTCCGCGATCAAGCCGTAACTGATTTTCTTGTTGGGGCGCGCGTCAATCTTGGCGTTCACGCTGTAACTGTCGTAGGTGTTCCTGAGCACGATTCCGTTGTTGTTGGAATAGCCTCCTGAGATGTAGTAGGTGGTCTTGTCATCGCCGCCGGAAACGGAGATGTTGTGAGAGGTGGAAATCGAATTGCGGAATAGCACGTCGAACCAGTCGGTTGTCTGGCTGCCGAGTGATGTGATGTAGGCATCCTGCTGATCTTTGCTCCAACCTTTGAAGTCACCGTAGCCTGAGCGGATCTGTCCCACTATTCCGATTACGGGATAATGTGTTGAGTTTCCGTTGATTGTCGCGTCGTAGCCGCTTGCGGAGTACTCGTTCCACAATTCCTGCTCCCAAGCGAGTTTCTGAGTGGAATTCATCAGGTTAGCGCTTCTGGAAGGACTTGTCTGCACGGACACGTTGCCGGAGTAGCTGATGCTGGTCTGTCCGGCTTTGCCGTGTTTCGTGGTCACGACTATGACTCCTCCTGATGCCTGTGAGCCGTAAATGGCTGCCGCCGAAGCGTCTTTCAAAACGTTGATGGACTCGATGTCGGAAGGGTTTATGCTGCCGATTCCGGTAGCGAACAAATCGCTGAAATCCCCGGATCTTATTCTGGATGAGCTGTTTGAAGGCACATTCTTCTGAAGCGGCACACCATCGACAACCCACAAAGGCTCGCTGTCTCCGGTGATGCTGCTTGTCCCTCTGATTCGTATTTTGGCCACCTGGCCCGGCTGTCCGGACTGCGCCTGCACGCTGACTCCCGCCAGTTTTCCCTGCAAGAGTTTGTCTACGTTCTGAAGAGGGGAGTCTCTGAGTGCTTCACCTTTCAGAATGCCTACGGAACCTGTGCTCTTTCGGATTTCCACTTTGGAGTAGCCTGTGACCACGACTTGGTCAATGCTCTGGGCGGATTCAGTCATCACAATGTTGATTGTCCTGTCCTGAGTGATTTTGTAGTTCTGTGACTCAAAGCCGATGAAACTGTAGTTGAGCTGACAACCTTCGCCGACTCTGATGAGATAATCTCCCTCCGAGTCGCTTGTGACACCTGTCGTTGAGGACGGCACCATCACGGACACGCCTGCGAGAGGCTCTCCGTTGGAATCTGTTATGTGACCCTTGACAGTTACGAGTCTGATGCTGTTCTGTGCCTGCGCCGCATTTAGCGCTAACCCAAAGACCGTCAAGATCAAAAATGCTTGTGTGAATAGTTTACGTACTTTCATTTGACTCTATGGTTTAACTATATCAATATCCTCTACTTTCGTGTTTTTAAGATGCTCAAGAAAATAGCATCTGATTGTGTTCTCGTAATATGTGCCGCCTATTCCGTGGTCGACGCCTGGGAAGACCATCATATCGAATCTCTTTCCTGCCTTGATCAGAGCGTCTGCGAGCCTGAGGGTTGAGGCCGGGTGCACATTGTTGTCCATATCCCCCGTAATCAGCATCAGACGTCCTTCAAGACGGTCCGCGATTTCGATATTGGTCGGAATACGGCACTCGAAAACGGTCTCTCCGTTCTTGTCGGTGACCCATTTGCCTCCGTGGAATGTCTCTCCCCACCATTGGGTGTAGATGTTGTTGTCGTGATTGCCTGACGCTGCGACACCGACTTTGTAGAATTCAGGATGTCCGAGCATTGCCGCGACGGTCATAAACCCTCCTCCGGAGTGCCCGTAGATGCCGATGCGAGTGGTGTCAGCATAGGGATATGTTTTTGCGACTTCTCGGATGGCTGCCATATCATCAGCTATCGCGTAATCCCTCAGGTTTCCTTCGCTGAAGTCGTAGTAGTCGTGGCCTCTGTATGGGCAAGAGCCTCTGTAAGAGAAGTTTATGACTATGAATCCGAGTTGGGCAAGAGATTGGTTGGCGTTGTCGTCAAGCACGAATTCCTGAGGCACGAGGTCTGTGTGCGGTCCTGGATAGACATTGGAAATGATCGGGTATTTTTCCGTCTCTTTCATATTGAAAGGCAGATAGACAACTCCGTAGAGCGGGGTCTTTCCATCGGCGCCGGTGACCTGAACGACTTTGGGGTACTCCCATCCGGCAGCCCGCATAGCGCTTACGTCTGCTTTGCCGATTGTGAATTTGACGTGACCGCCGTTGTCGCAAATCTGAAATTGTTTGGCATTGTCCATTCTCGAAAAAGTGTCGAAGATGAATCTGCCGTCAGGTGAGAATTCGCAATTGTGCCAGCCGTCGCCGGGTGTGAGCAAAGTGGCTTCTTTTCCGTCCAATGAGGCGGCATAGAAGAATCTGTAGTGCGGGTTGATGCCTTTTTCCCCACCGAAGCCTTCGAAAATTACCTTTCTTCCGGCGGTGTCTATTTTGACTATATGCCCAGCCACCATATCCTTGCGGGAGACATCGCCCAGCAGCCGTCCTTCACCGTCGTATAAATAAATGTGTCCTTTTCCGCTTCTCTCCGACCACCATAGTATTTCTTTCCCTTCATTTATTATATGGTACTCGAATAACTGTTCGTTGAGTCTCGGTGAGCAGTTCTCGCTGATTATTGTCTTGACCTTTCCGGTGCTTGCGTCCACTCTGCACAATTCCACGGTGTCGCATTGTCTGTTGCGGCGGATGAACCATGCTTTGTCTTCGGTCTGAACGAAATTGCCGAAACGTGGAATCTCGATTTTCTGATCTTTGAACTTGTCCGTATTGAGTTTTATGATTTTAGCGCTGTCGGCCTTTATCATGTACACGTTGCGCTGAACCACGTTTTTGTCCCCCGGCATCGGGAATTTGTAGGTAGTGACCGTTGGTCTCGGCCGGTCGAGATTGTTCACCAGACTGAGCGTCCCTACCTCTCTCTTGTCGTCTTTGAATGTAAGGAAAGAGTGGCTTTTGCCTATCCATCTTCCGAATGTGCTGCAATGGGTTTCAGGACTGAAGTTCCTATTCTCGCTGTCTCCGCTAAGGGAATAGGAGTTGTACTTCTCTCCGTCGAATGTGAGTCTGACGCTGTCTTTGCCCTGAGCGCTGAACAGGTAGATGTCGTGACCGATGGCAGATACATAGTAAAGGCTGTCGGCGCTGAAGCATTTCCAGTAGTCCTTTTCGGAGAACATTTGCTTTGCGGTTTCTTTAGCGGGCGCCTTCAATTCGGTCAAGAGGCCGCCGGCTATCTCGTAGCGGAAGGCCCTGTCTCCTTTTTGAAAGGTGAAGGACTTCAGTTTGTCGAAGGTGAGGTCGTAAAGATAGATTTTCTCCGGACTTGTCTTTATGCCGAATGCAGTTAGCTGACCGGCGAATTTCTCGTTGTCTATGAGTTGCTTCCTGGTCCATTTCTTTGTGTCAACTATGAACCAGTCCCTGTTTTCCCCGTTTTCAAGATAATAGTAGAAGGCAGATGATTTTTTGTCAGTCCAAGTGACTGAGACGCTGCTGTTGCGGATAAGTTTGTAAAGCGAGTCGGCGCAGAATCTGTCGGCGGCGGCGAAGACGTTCTGAGCCTCCGCAAGGAACGGAAGAAGCAGAAAAACGGCGATTAATGTGCGTGTTTTCATCTTGCCATTGCTTTTGAAACCGCATTTTCCGCAGAGACTATTCCTCCGCTTATGCAGCTGTCTTCGACTGTCCTGTCGCCTTTTACCTGAGGTTTCGAGCATGTGTCTCTCAGCAATTCGGCGATTTCCGATGCCTTGAGTTCAGGGCGGTAAGAGCGGATTGCGGCTGCAATGCCGGTGACTATCGGGGCTGCCAGACTTGTGCCGCTTGCAGTGTAATGATGATTGCCGGGGTAGGATGAAGTGATTTTCTCCCCCGGGGCGAAAAGGTCGACGTTGTCTTTGCTGTAATTGCTTATCTCCATCGGAAGGCCGTTCTCGTCGGATGCTCCGATGATGAGAACGTTCTTAAGCCTTTTGCCGTTTTTGTCTCTGCCGGAAGGATAGACGGGTGTCTCGCTTGTGTTTTTGCCTTCATTTCCGGCTGCCATAACAAGCAGGACGTCTTTCCGTGCGGCTCTCTTGAGCTGTCTCACGACGGCGTCTGAGTGGTCGGAAACGTATTTTCCGAAACTGCAGTTGATCACTTTCGCTCCGTTGTCCACAGCATATTTGATTGCGGCGGCTATGTCTCTGTCGTATTCGTCTCCGTCGGGAACCGCCCGTTCGGCTATAATTTGGATTTCGGAGCCGAGTTTAGTTGAAATTTCCGCTACGATTCCCGTGACCATAGTGGCGTGCATTGCGTCTTCCTCACTGATGTACAGATGATTGTTGCCGTACCCTGCGAGATGCTTGATGTCATCGGGATTGTTGCCTATTTTGCGGTGAGAATCGGACAGAGGGTCGTCCACGCTTGCGATATTCCGCTGTGCCACGTCGTGTTTGTCTTTCTGCTCTTTCATCGCATCGTTCCAAGATGAGCCTCTGTCTTTGCCGAGCAGCATCATAGCCATTGCGTTCACGGGGGCTGTCAGACCTGTGGTGTCCGCTATGTCAATAGCGAAGAAGTCGCGGATTTTCGCAGTGTCGGTGTCATACTGTAGTCTCATCAGGGAGTCACAGGTGTCATAGACTTTTTGGACTCCGTCGAGGTACATTCCGAAGAGAGAGTAGTTAAGGAAGCCCGAGCGGCGTTCCATCTTTTTCCAATAGTCGTATTCGAAACGGGCCTTTTTTGAGAGTTTTGCGGTGTCGGCATTGAGGTAGATTGGCCGAAGTCTCTGATATTCACGGTATTCCGCCTTGCCACTCCGCAAGATGTCTTTGCCGTTCGACGCTCCGAGGAAGTTCCATCCGTGGATGTCGTCCGCGAATCCGTTTTTGTCATCGTCTATGCCGTTCCCTGCTATTTCCTTGCTGTTGGTCCAAAGGAGATTTTTGAAGTCGGTGTGATTCGGGTCTATTCCACCGTCAATCACTGCCACGATCACTTTATTCTTTGGTTCGGCACCTTTGGATCGTATTATTTCGCGTGCTTCGTTCAGATTGATTCCTGAAGTCGAGCCGTCTGATTCCAAATACCATTTTTCGGGATTCTCGTTTTTCGAGCTGAGACTGGCGCTCAATAACGCGCACAGTGCACACAACACTAATTGTTTAGACATTACCTAACTAACTGTTTAAAATTGTTCTTGTTATTTCTTACGAACTTTGCAAAGATATGAAACAGATTAAAAATAATCAATGCTTATTCGTCGAAAAATAGTATATTTGTGTTTATGATAATGTCACGCTCAGTTTCATTAATTGCCGTTTTGGCTTCGTTTCTAACGTTCTCCCTGAGCGTCAGTGCTTTTGCCGAGAATGTCAGCGGAAAAGTTTTTTTCGACAAGAACGATGACGGTTGCTTCAACAAAGGTGACAAACTTCTGAAGGAAGTCATGGTCTCGGACGGGCGTCTTGTTGTCAGAACTGATTCAAAGGGCCGGTATAGTCTTGACACTCAGTACTCTTCGGATTTGTTTGTGATCCTTCCGGACGGATATTTGTCGGCTAAGTCGGGAGTTCAGAACTGTCTTGGAACCGCAAGCGATTTTGCTTTGTGCAGTTTTGAGAAGATGCCCACTTTCAAAATGGCGGCAGTAGGGGACATTCAGGTGAACAACGAGGAGGAACTTAATTTCGCCTCCAGAACGGTGTTGTCGGAATTGAGCGAAAGGTCGGATCTGGATTTCTTCATTAATCTCGGCGATCTTGTTAATGACAAAATGCCGTTGATGCCTAAGGCAGCCGATGCTGTCGGCAATGTCGGGATTCCGTCCTGGTGCGTGGTGGGGAATCACGATCTTGACAAAGGGGCGGTACGCGAGCCGATTACTTTTAAAAAGGAAGTGGGGAGCGATGTCTCGGCGTTTTTCAGAGGCAAGTATTGTTTCGTTCTCATTAATAATGTTCAACTTTCAGACGGCTCTCTGCCTTATTCGCAAATGTGTTTTCTGAAGTCATTGTTCAGCAAGTTGCCTGACAGTCAAACCATTGTGCTTTGCCAGCACGTTCCGATGAGCAATATTCAGAACAAAGAAGAGATTTTTTCGCTTGCCGGTTCCCGAAAGATGCTGATTCTTTCGGCTCACGCTCATTGTGTCTTCAGAAAGATCTGGTCGGAGAATGTGGAGGAGCTTTCCGTAGGGGCCGGTTGCGGCTCTTGGTGGACAGGGGAACGAGATTCGCAGGGGATTCCGTTGGCTATTATGCAGTACGGAAGTCCAAGATGCTATTTTGTGATTGATTTCTCTGAAGATGGGTATTCTTTCGCTTTTAAAGGAGTTGGGCATAGCTCTTGCGAGATGGCCTCAGTCTGGATCAAGGGGGACAACTCTTCCGATGGGGATGTGCCTGTGCTCAAGGATTTGCCTGAGGGGGAGATTGTTGTGAATGTCTACGGAGGAGGGGATTCCACAAAGGTGGAAGTAAGTCTTGACGGGAAGTATTGGACTATGATGGAGCACTGCAAGATGCTTGACCCTTGCGTGGCTCGAATTTCATATATGAACAAAGAAGGGGGCCTGCCGACAAGATATTCCCGTCGTCAGCCTTTGCGCAAAACGCCTTCCCCTCACATCTGGCGCACTTCGCCTGTGTCTTTGGACGGCTGTGCTTCGGGGGTGCTGACTTTCAGGGTCTCGGATTCGAGAGGCCTAAAGCCGTTTGAGTTTAAGAGAATTATAGTTTACAATAATGAATAACCATTTAATTCAAAAGAAGTTATGAAAAATTTTAATGCTGCCGCGGCCTTGATTATGGTCGGACTTATCGTTTTGGGTTTCTGCGTTCGCGGAGGTCTTATCGGGATGAAAAGGAGTGAACGCACCGTCTCCGTGAGGGGGCTTGCGGAGAAAGAGGTGAAAGCTGACAAAGTCACCTGGCCGCTTGTGATCAAGATCGTGGGAAATGATATGGGCTCTGTCTATTCCGAACTGAACAAGAGTAACGAGATCGTTAAGCAGTTTCTCATCGGCAAGGGGATTCCTGAGAATGAGATTACTCAGAACGCTCCGAAAATTGTGGACAAGGCTGCCGAGATTTACAATCAGGACTACAAAATACGCTACAATGTGACTTCCGTGATCACGGTTTCTTCCGACAAGGTGGATCTTGTGCGCAGTCTCGTGAATCAGCAGGGAGAGTTGCTCAAGCAGGGCGTTGCCATCAGCGCGAGCGATTACGAGTACCAGATTTCTTACGAGTACACCAGTCTGAATGACATCAAGCCTGAGATGATCGAGGAGGCTACGAAGAATGCGCGTGAGGCAGCCGAGAAGTTCGCCAAGGATTCCGAAAGCCGTCTTGGGAAAATCAAGAATGCTTCTCAGGGACAGTTCTCGATTTCGGACAGGGATTCCAACACTCCTTTCATCAAGAACGTGAGAGTTGTGACCACAGTGAATTATTTCCTTAATAATTAACGCTTTATGAATATCGCAGTTATAGGCGGCGGTAATATGGGCGGGGCAATCGCCGCAGGATTCGCTTCCAACGGCGTTGTTCCCGCTTCTTCCATTACTGTCTCACATCCCAAGAGTTTTGTAGAACAGATGACGGGAATGACTCTTACAAGAGACAACAAAGCTGCCGTGAAGGATGCTGACATTATCATTCTCGCCGTCAAGCCGTCTCAGGCTTCGTCTGTGCTGACAGAAATCGCTCCCGCTCTGAAGCCTTTTGGTCAGGAGCTTGTTTCAGTGGTTTCGGGGCTTTCTTTTGCTGAATTGAGAAGCTTTGTGGGAGAGGATATGCCTTTGTATCACATTATTCCGAACACTGCCATATCCATTGGCAAGAGTGTCACTTTCGTGGCTTCAGACAAGGTCGGGTCTCTATCTCTTGAGCGGCTTTGCGGTATGTTGCAGACTCTGGGCGAGGTGTTCGTGGTGACAGAAAAGCAGCTTCCGGCAGTGGCCGCGTTGTCTTCTTGCGGAATCGCTTACGCGCTTCGCTATCTTGATGCGGCCGCAAAGGGCGGCAATGCTCTCGGGCTTGATCCTCAGATTACTCTTGACATAGTTTTGGGCACGATGGAAGGTGCGATTGCGCTTCTGAAGACCAATTCTTCTGAGCCTCAGAGTGAGATTGACAAGGTGACCACACCCGGTGGCATCACTTTGAAAGGGCTTGCGGCTATGGAGGATAACGGTTTTTCGGCTTCCGTTCTCGCTGGTCTGAAAGCGAGCAAGTGATGGGCAGGAGGGTTGTCGTCAAGGTCGGGAGCAATGTTCTGACTCTGCCTGACGGAATGCTTGATGTAACTCAGATCTCTTCTTTAGTGGACCAGATTGCGTCTTTGCGTAAGAAGGGGATTGAAGTGATTCTGATTTCTTCCGGAGCGGTTGCTTCAGGTCGTTCCGTTATGAGCGATTTGTCTGAAAAACTGGATTCCGTGTCTTCAAGGCAGTTGTTTTCGGCTGTGGGGCAGGTGCGTCTGATGAGCAGGTATATGGATCTTTTCGGGGAGCACGGGATTGTCTGCGGACAGGTGCTCACCACTAAGGAAAGCCTTTCCACAAGAAGGCAGTACCTTAATCAGCGAAATTGTGTGCTGACAATGCTTCAGGCCGGAGTGCTTCCAATCTTGAACGAGAATGATTCCATTTCGGTGACTGAGCTTATGTTCACTGACAATGACGAACTTTCCGGTCTGGTGGCTTCGATGATGGATGCGGACACTCTGGTCATTTTGAGCAATGTGGACGGGATTTATGACGGGGATCCTTTGGCGAGTTCTTCTTCGGTGATTAGAGAGATTCACCATGGTGAAGACGTGTCCGGATGTATATCTTCTTCCAAGTCTTCATGCGGCAGGGGTGGGATGAGCTCAAAATATAGGATTTCTTCCAAAGCGGCCGGGGAGGGGATTGAAGTGGTGATTGCCAACGGCAGGACCCCGCAGGTTCTTGAAAGGGTGCTCTCCGGTGATGCTTCTCTGAACTGCACAAGATTTTTGTCTTCCGATCACGTGCTTTCAGGGGTCAAAAAATGGGTGGCCAATAGCGAGGGTTTCGCTAAAGGGGCTCTGTATCTCAACGATGGCGCTTGTGAGGCGTTGAGAAGCGGAAAGGCTTCGAGTATTCTTCCGGTGGGTGTGACGAGAGTGGAAGGGGAGTTCGAGAAGGAGGACATCGTGGGGGTGTTCGATTCCCACGGCAGGAAGATAGGTGTCGGGAGAATCGACGTGGACAGCGAGCGTGCCCGGCAGGTTCTGGGGCATAAGAGGGAAAAGGCATTGGTCCATTATGATTATCTGTTTCTGGATTAATTAATTATTAATTTGTTATGACCATTATTCCTTTGCTTCAGCAAGCCCGCGTGGCCTCCTCTTTTCTTTCTACGTTTCCTCAAGGGACTATTGACAGTGTCCTTCGTTCCGTCGCCGATGCCGTGGAGGCGGAGTCGGCTTCTCTGCTCGAGGCTAACAAAGAGGATATGAAGGCTTTCTCTGAAAGCGATCCTCTGTACGACAGGCTTTTGCTGACTGAGACCCGCGTCAGGGAAATTGCCGGCGGCATAAGAAATGTAGCTGCGCTGAAATCGCCGGTCGGTGAGATCCTTTCCGAAGCCACTCGTCCCAACGGTATGATTATTAGAAAGGTACGTGTGCCTCTCGGAGTTGTGGGCGTTATTTATGAGGCGCGTCCGAATGTGACTTTCGATGTGTTTTCGCTCTGTTTCAAGACTGCGAATGTGTGCGTCCTGAAAGGCGGTTCTGACGCTAAGTTCACAAACGAGAAGGCTGCTCAAATTGTGCGAGGGGTTCTTGAGGCTTTCGGTGTGCCGGTTTCCGCAATGACCATGCTGCCTCCTGAAAGGGAGACTGTCGATCAGATGCTGAAGGCTGACGGTCTGATTGATGTGATTATTCCGCGCGGATCTTCCGGTTTTATCAAATTCGTGCGTCAGAATGCCACTGTCCCTATTATTGAGACAGGTGCCGGAATAGTTCATGCGTATTTCGATGAATATGGGGATGTGAGCAAAGGGGAAAGGATCATCACTAATGCCAAGACAAGAAGGGTGAGCGTGTGCAATGCACTTGACTGTCTGGTGATTCACAAATCCCGACTGGACGCTCTCGGCTATCTTTGCTCTGGTCTGGCCGCTCAAAATGTGACTGTGTTTGCTGATCGGACTGCTTTCGAGGCTTTGTCTTCTTGCTATCCTTCAGGGCTTTTGCGCCATAGCGATTCTACTTCTTTTGACACAGAGTTTCTTGACTATAAGATTGCTGTCAAGACGGCAGGGTCGTTTAATGACGCTGTTGAGTTTATTTCGGAACACACTTCCCATCACAGCGAAAGTATAATTACGGAAAACAAAGATGTTTCCGACCTCTTTACTCAACGAATTGACTCTGCCTGCGTGTATGTCAATCTGCCTACCTCTTTCACCGACGGCGCTCAGTTCGGTTTCGGTGCCGAAATTGGTATAAGCACTCAGAAACTCCACGCCCGGGGACCTATGGGTCTGCCGGAGCTTACCACATATAAGTACATTATTACCGGTGATGGACAGATCCGTCCTTGACGTTTGCAAAATATGGAGCAGGGCGTGGATTATCAATTATTATGCCCGGCTGCGTGATGGCGAGAATGCCTATATGTTTGACAGTTGTCCGCCTTTTCAGATTGACGGTAATTTCGGAGGTGCCGCAGGAGTCGCCGATATGGTTTGGAAGGACGGTGTAGTGGGCAACGCTGCGGTGCTTTCCCGCCTCGGCGGCAGGCTGACTGTCCGCTGCCACGGCGCTTCCGCCTCCGTTTCTATCGTCAAATCCGTCACCTATGACACTACTCCCGGTCAGAATGTCCTTTTCTAACCTTGTGGAAGGGCGACTTCGGAAAATTAGGAGATCTACGGGGTCATTAGTCGTTAAAATACTGCGTTTAAATTAAAGTAACCACCCCCGGAACGGAGGTGGTTACTGTTGTTAAAGGGCTGCCATCCAATCATTTATCCGCAAAGGAATACAAAACAGCCGGACTGCGGAGGCCAAGACTTGTGCCTTTGCTATTCCAGATCGTCTGCTTCAAGACTGTACTTGAAGATTAGAAGGGAATTGATGTCTCCGGAGCTTACAGTCGAGAAGTAGCCGATGCCGTCTTTTGTGAACTCGAGGCACATTCCTTTTGTGGAGACAGGTGTCTGGCTGATAGCGACAGGCTCATTCCAAGCGAGAGTCTCGGCATTGAGGGTCACAACCATTCCGAGACTTGTCTCGCTATCTTTGTAGATTACAACCGGCGAGTCTTTGCAGAGAGCCATTGTGAAATATTTGTTGCTAGCGCACACTGCAGTGGACACTCTTTCCCAAGATTTGAAGTCAGATGATGTTTTGTAGACAGACATTTTCCAATTCCCTGCCTCATCCTCATCGCCGCCGGTGAATATGTAGACTGTCCCGTCAGAAGCGACATCAAATGACATTCCGAAGATAGTGCTTTGGGTAACACCCGCTGGAAGGGCGTTGATTAATTTAGTCCAACCTTGCGCGCCATTGTATTTGAGGACAAAATAAGCACCAGGTTCTGTCTGATTAGTCCCTACAAGGTAGAGACTGCCGTTTACGACTTTTATCGTAGGCCAATAATTCTTATTGCCTGAAAGTCCTTCAGGAAGCAGATTCTCCGATGACCAGGCGTTTCCGTCATAATAGCAGAGATCCACGTCCCTTCTTGTTATGACACCGGTAATCGTTGAGTTGGACATATATGCGACAAGCGGTTTCTTGGAAATAGGATCCAAATTGAAGTCTACACTGCTCACTTTCGCCTCTCCGAACGGAGCTCCTACGAAAGACCATGAAGAGCCGCTTCCGGTCTTGACGTAATTCTTCTTTGCCGTTGTATTATAGTAGTAGCCGTAAACCTTTCCGTCAGCATCAACCGCTACTTTTGGATAAGAAGCAGCAATTGCGGTACCCTCTGCATCTGTGCTCATGTACGATCCCATAACAAGACCGCTTTCATCAAGATATCCGACGCGAGCCTGCTCAAGGTCAGGACTGGTCTCTTCAGAAGAAACAATAAAGTAAGGCTTGTTGTCTTTCTGTGAAAGAGTCATATCAAAGTCATCGATCATCAGCTTCGTGCCTGCCGGCTGCTCATCATTGTACTGAGCAACCTGAGCCCATTTGAACTGAAGAATCTTACCCACTGTGACTGTGAAACTTGTGGAAACGTTGTCGATGGTGTCTTTAACTATGAAATCCGCCGGGTAAGAATAATCCACGGCTGTGACCCCTGACTTGATGGTCTTCCCATCCAAAATCAGAGCGTCACCCTCGCCCAAAGTAAACTTTGCCACAAGAGCCTTTTTGTCAGCGCTCTCAGGAAGGCGAATTACAATGTCTTCTGATACTTCAGCGACATAATCCTCGGACAGCACGCCGCTGTTGTCGGCAGAGTAGAAGCCGAAAGAAAGCAACTCAGCCTTGCCGTCTGACGTGGCTTTCTCGTCTTCCTTGCAGGAAGTGAACAATGCGGCGCAACAAACAAGAGCCGCAAATGAAATTAATGTTTTTTTCATAATGATTAATTGATTAAAAAAATATTCTATTCTTTTGTGATTTTGTAGGAGCTACCTGCCTTGTCAGGCCCGGGCTTTCCGACTGAGGAGTCATTCAAACTGCATCCGGTGAGGATGATAGTTAATGAGTTATCCTTCGATGAGTCAAGCTCGTTTCGAAGCCATTCGATTCGGATCGGGACTTTGTAAATACCCGGAGAGAAAGTAACGGGGCTTGAGGATGAAGAGACAATTCTGTAGTCTTTGCCTTCAGAAAGTCCGTCGCCCACTTTAAGTTCATACGTCACAGTGACGTCTTTCGACTGTGCGGGAGCCACGAAACGGATGTAGTAAGTCACGAGATAATTCTGACTCTGCCACTGAACCTTCGAGGATGAAGTCCCGTTCTCATCCTCAATGAAGACAAATGCGTCGTCAAAGACCAACGGGTCATTGACTGAGCAAGAATTAAGCATAAGTCCAAATGCGGCGACTGCCACTGCTATATATACATTTTTCATACCTCAATTAATTAGCGGAATAACCATCGTTCTGAATCATAGCCCCGTTTGCCTCCATTTCCACGAGAGGAATCGGCAGCGCAAAGCGGTAGTCGGGATAGTCCAGCTCTTTCATAGAGGAATTGTTGCTTGCGCTGCGGACAACATTGTCGCCCCATCGCGCAAGATCAAAGAAACGCTGGCCTTCGAAGCACAATTCCTTGCGACGCTCGGTCTTGATTATCTCTATCAGGTCATTCTTGTTGAAAAAAGTTAACGTCAGATTGTCTGAATCCAAGGCTCTCTTCTGGAGTGCCAGTACGTCTTCCGCCGCCTTGTCAAGACTTCCTGTCTGACATCTTGCCTCTGCTCTTGTAAGGTACATCTCAGAGCCTCTGAGAATTGAAAGATCGTAGCGCTGCTCGTCAGTGGCCACACCTGTCAAATCGTAGTATTTCATACAGGCGAGTGATCCGTCCGGGGCATAAAGAAGCTTTCTTCTAACGTCTTCCGAACTGAAGAGAGCAGCGAATTCCTCTGTGGGATAGTAGACGGGGGATTCGTAATTGTAGAACGTTCTCAACGACTTCCCCGCATAGTAACCGGACAATCTGAGGATCGCCTCATCTCCGATTTCTTCTTTGTTGAACATAGCTTCGTATTTGTCGAAAGCAGTCAGTTTCACGGCCTCGATTGCTTTTGTTGCAAATGTTTCTGCCTGAGCGTAGTCGCCCATATTGAGGAAGACTCTTGCGAGAAGAGCGTCACAGGCAAGACCGCTGAGATAATGTGCGTCAGAAGGAGCACCATCGCCGAGGAGTGATTTGGCCTTGGTCAGATCCTTGACTACCTGCTTGTACACGTTAGCAACGCTTGTGCGGGCGATTTTCTCTTTAGTGCCCGGCACGTGGTCGATGATGGGAATCCCGATGTGCGAGGCGTCTGAAGTGAAGGAATAGGGCTGAGCGTAGCAGCGAACAAGGTCGAAATGTGCCATTGCCCTGAAGAAACAGGCTTCGCCTTCTATCTTTTCGACAGTGCTCTTCTGCTCAGGATTCCTCTTCTTGAGATCGTCGGTGTAACTGAGAATGGTGTTCGCATTGGTGAGTATGACATATCCTTTTTTCCATATCATACCTACGGCGGTGCTTTCAAGATCCGGAGTTGAGAGAAAATTATACTGATAGTACATATCCGCTCCCGAACCGACCACGGAGACATTCAATCCGTCGCCGGCAACTTCGGCATATTTGTACAAATACATGTTGCAGAAGTCATAAGTGACACTGTACAGGCCTATTCTGGCCACTTTGAGGCCTTCCACGTCCGTGAAGAAAGAGTCAGTGTCGCTTTTGCCGTGCTCCTCGACATCGAGAAAAGAGCAGGAGGCTGTGGCAAACACAACTGTAAGAGCAATTATAAGTTTATATATTGTAGTCATATCAGTTCAGTTTAAAACGAGAAATCAATCGCAAACGTAAATGTCCTTGTCACAGGGTAGCCGTACATCATCGTTTTGTAGGAATTTTTGCCGTGCTTCTGATCAAGGGTGAAAAGATAGAGATTGTCGGCAATAAAGGACGCTTTGCAGGATTTGAATCCGGCTTTCTTGACGAAAGCGTCGGGAAGCATATAGGAAAGAGCGAGATTGGACAACCTGACGTTGGTCTTGTTGTAGAGGAATCTGGTTGATGCCCTGCCTGATGCGGAAGAGACTGTGGATATTCTCGGGTTTGCGGAAGAGTCCCCCGGCTTTTTCCAATAGTCGAGAGAGTTGATTGAGACGTTCTGGTCTGTGATGTTGTAACCGTCTGTCAATCCGTTAGTCCCGAGAGTACAGAGAGCATAGCCACCGATAGTGTAGTTCAGTTGGAAAGACAATGCGAAATCGTAGAGGCGGAAAGTGTTAGTCAGTCCTCCGAAGAACAGAGGCGTGGAACTCTTGTCTATCACGCGGTTGGCTGTGGAATAGGTGTAAGTGAGATTGCCGTCGGCATCGTACCACATAGGAGCGCCCGTTGACGGATCCACCCCGGCCCAGCGAACCAGGTAGAAGGAGTTGGAATCGTGCCCCTCCGCAACAATTGTTGAGCCGTAACTTATCGGCTTTCCGTCAGAAAGTGTCTCTACATTGTTTTTGTTGTGTGATATGTTGAAGTCGGTGGACCATTCGAAATTGTCTTTCTGAATGTTTGTGGAATTGAATGTGAGTTCAACGCCGGTGTTGCTGATTTCACCGACATTGGCATAAATCCTCTCATCTGTGATGATTCTTGAGGTGTAGATCTTGCTGAGAAGGTTTTTCGTGTAATTGTAGTAGCCTTCAAGGGAGAAAGAGAAACGTTTGTTAAGGCGGATGTCAGCTCCGATGTTGGACATATATGTTGTCTCCCATGATATGCCCGGATTGGCAGGAGATGCGACCACGCCGCCGATTTCCCCGTTGTAACTGTAAGTGTCTCCGTATGTGAATATGCCTAAGCCTTTCATTTGAGCGCTGTCCACTCTGGAATTGCCGCTCGTACCGAAAGAAGCTTTAAGTTTAAGCAAATCAATTATTTTGCTTTCGAAAAAGGCTTCCTTGCTGATTATCCACGCGCCTCCCACGGAAAAGTAGTTCTCCCACCTGGCGTATTTTCCGAATGACGAGCTGCCCTCTCTTCTGAAATTGGCCTGAAGCGTGTAGCGCGAGTCGAAAGTGTAGCCGGCCTGTCCGAAATAGGACAGTTTACGGATAATGGAAGTTGAACTTGAACCACTTCTGGTCGATGCTTCAGAGAATCCGATTTCCTGAATGTCGTCATTGACGAAACCGTAGCCGTAGGCGTAGAGGGTGTTGTAGCTCTTGTGAGAAAGCTCAAGTCCCGCAAGACCGCTTACGTGATGCTTGCCGAATGTCCTGTCGTAATTGAGCCTTTCGATGTTGGTCCAAGATAGGAAATTGGCAGACGCTCGGTGTGAATAGCCCGATGGCTCATTGTTTACCATTCCCTCAAGAGTGTAGCGGGAGGAGTACATCTTTTCGTAACTGTGCTGGTAGGATGAGCCGAATTGGGCAGTAGCCTTGAGACCTTTGATAATGTCGTATTCGAAAACGAAATTAGCGTCTGCGGAGAAGGTCTTCTGCTTGTTGTCCCCAAGCTCTCTTTCTGAGATGCTGTTGTTCCAGAATTTCTGATCCTTGAAGATGAGATTGCCGTTTGAGTCTGCTCCCGAGACATATCTGTTGTAAAGTCTGAAGGTGTAGCCGTCGTTGTCGTAAAGCGAGTAAATAGGCAAGGTCTCGTAGTACTCGTGGGAAGGTGAGAACAAGTCGTTGACGTTGTAGGATGCGGAGAGCATAGGCTTGAATAAGATCTTGTTACCAAATTTGTAGGTGTTATTGAGCCTTGCCGAAAATCTCTGCTGAGAGTTGCCTTTCACCGTCGCGTCCTCTCTGTAGTAGGATGCGGAGAAATAGTTGGATGTCTTCTCACTGCCTGAATTGACTGACACGTTCACAAGGGCGTTGCCTCCGATGTCGAAGAATTCCTTGGCCCAGTCCGTGTCTGTGGCAGAATAGGTGTTGAGGTCGTTGTCCTGATAGGGGAACAGCCCGGCTTTGTTGCCGCCGTTGACCCAAGCCTCTTTTGCGTAAGAGAGGTATTGTGAGGCGTTCAGTACTTTGAATCTCGTACTTTGGTCGATTGCCGACACTCCATAACGCAGCGAGGCGTTGACTTGCGGATTGCCTTTTCCGAATTGTCCGCTCTTGGTCGTGACAAGTATGACGCCATTGGCGCCGTCGGCTCCGTAAAGCGACACGCCGGATGCGTCCTTCAGTACTGTGAAAGAGGCGATGTCGTCAGGATTGAGGAACGACAGAGGCGACACCGAGTAACTCATCCCGGCCACCTGATTGGTTGCGGAACCGGTGTACACGGCAACGCCGTCAATTATCCAGAGTGGCTCGTTGGAAGCGCTCAAAGAGGCTTCTCCTCTGATTCTTGTGTTGTAACGGGTGCGAGTGCTTGTCGGCGAGTCGGTGTTAGGCTCAATCGTCATTCCCGGGACGATTCCATCAAGAAGATTATCTATTCGGGTAAGCGGTTTGTATTCAAAGTCTTCTGAATTGACCTGGTAGGCGCTACCGACCATATCTTCTTTTTTCTGAGCACGACCGTAGCCAAGAATCAGGACAGCATCAATCGTGTTGTCTTCGTCCAAAGTGACATTCAGAATAGACTGAGAATTAACTGCTCTGATTTTTTTAGTTGCCATTCCGACATACGAGAACACCAGAATCGCTGACTCTCTGTTGCCGAGACTGACCTTGTACTTACCGTCTATGTCAGTTGCCACTCCAGTGGAGGAGCCTTCCATCATCACGTTCACGCCGATAAGCGGGGTACCTTTGGCATCACGAACGGTTCCTGAGACTGATGATTGCGCAATTGCCGTGATCGTGACCAAACCTAAGCACAGCGTGGTCATAACCTTGCTTAAAAACTTTAGCATAAATAAATTAGAATTGTTACATTATTATTGCGCCAAATATAATAAATAATTCTCATAAAGTCGCTTTTAAAGATTTTTTTAGACAAGTTCAGAATAAATCTGACAAATTATGGCTATATTAGCAAAAGTAAAAACCAAAGATTATGAATATCACTCATTCACCACGGACACAGAATGCTCTTGTGATCAGGCCTGCAGTCGTTGAAGATGCTCCATTCATAGCAGTGAACGTGCTGGCAGCCATAGATTTGCACAAATTCGAAGATCCGCTTCCCGAGTCCTTGAGACCCACATTGAAGTCACTTTCAGAGATTTGCGCCAAAGATGACACCCTGTACAGTTGGAATAACACCATCATAGCCGAGGTAGGAGGCGTCCCTGCCGGGAGTCTGACTTCTTATGACGGAGCGCGCTATAGGGATATGAGAAAACTCACTTTCGGTTTTCTTCTCAAGGAGAACGGTATGAATCTGGAAAATGAGGAGATGGAGACTAAAAGCGGAGAGTACTATCTTGATTCTCTTGCCATCCTGCCTGAGTTCAGAGGACAGGGGATTGGCAGGCAGTTGATTCTCAACGCTATGGACATAGCGCGTAAACTTGGTATCACCACAGTGTCTCTGATTGTTTCCGAAGAAAAGCCGAGACTGAAGGACTATTACAACTCCATCGGTTTTGTTCAGAGCGGAAAAATCAATTTCTACGGACACGATTCCGTAAGGATGGTAATGAGTTTCTCAAACGGAATTTATTAATCTGTTAAAAATTATATGAAAAAAACACTTTTATTCTCTCTCTGTCTGATTTTGTTCTCTCAGGGATGCTTCGCATGGGGCAAACTCGGCCACGAAACTGTCATTGCAATCGCTGAAAGGCATTTGACAGAAAAGACCAAAGCCAACATCGCTGCGATTATGCCTTACGATATGAAGGTTGACGCAGTGTGGATGGATATGCATCGCAATGACGCCGATATGGCTTTCACGACCAACTGGCACACTTTTCTCGTCTATCCTGATTCTCACAAATATGACCCTAATCCGAAATGGGGGAAAGGAGACGCCATCTATGCTCTCAATCTTGCCAAGTACAATCTATCAGACTACAAGGATCTGGACTCGGCGACCGTGCTGATGAGTTTGAGAATGCTTATTCATTTCACCGGAGATATGCATTGTCCCGTTCACGTCAGTTACTATGGCAATCCCGCTCCCAAAGTCGAGGAGTACAAAGGTGAGAAACTGAGTTTTCACCGAGTTTACGACTCAATGCCTAACAGACTTTTCGAGGGAATGACCGCCGATCAGATTGCCGAGCGGATTGACAATGCAAAGAAATCCTATATGAAGAAGATAGCGAAGGGGTCATTTGAGGACTGGGCCAAGAACTGCGGGGACAACTGCACTGTTATTTACGACATCAATCCTGCTCAGGGAAAGAAGGTTATGACTCTTAGAGAGGACACGGACGAGGCCTCCAGAGAATTGATCGAGACTCAGCTAAGGAATGCCGGCTATCGTTTGGCTTATCTTCTAAACGAATTCTTCGGAAAATAAATGAGAAGAATCCTTAATGCGGATTTAAGCGCAATGAACACTTTTAGAATGAGGGTTCGTTGCGCTTGTCTTGTGGAATACGATTCTCCAAAGGAACTTGCGGATGCGGTTGCTGATGAGAGTCTGCCTCGTCCGTTCTTTCATATCGGCGGAGGGAGCAATCTGCTTTTCACCAAAGACTTCGCAGGAACAGTGCTTCATTCCCGTATTCACTTTATTCAAAAGAACGGCCAAATTGTGAGGGTGGGTTCCGGCACCTCTTGGGATTCTTTCTGTCAATGGGCTTCTGACAACGACCTTTGGGGACCTGAAAATCTTTCACATATTCCCGGTGAGGTCGGTGCGGCTGCTGTGCAGAACATTGGCGCTTATGGTTCCGAAGTCAAGGATTTCATAGAATCAATAGAGTGCTACGATGTCTCCGAAGATCGGATTGTCACAATGGTACCTAATGATTGTGGCTATGCTTATCGGGATTCTTTCTTTAAAGGCAAGTTCAAAGGCCGTTTCATTGTCACGGCGGTTAGTTTTACTTTGTCGGAAGACTCCGGCCCCGTCTTTGGCTACGGTCACGTAAAGGATTCTTTAATTGAGGCTTACGGCTCACTTGACGACTTGTCTCCGTCTATGGTGCGCAAAGTGATAACAGACATCAGGAGAAGCAAGTTGCCTGAAGTTTCGGAACTTGGCAGTGCGGGGAGTTTCTTCCGTAATCCTTTTGTTTCCTCTGATGATTATGATTTTGTTAGCACCGTGGCGGAGAAAGAATGTCTGGGACCTGTCCCGCATTTTGTTATGTCTGACGGGACTGTGAAGATTCCGGCTGCGTGGCTGATAGAAAAATGCGGTTGGAAAGGATTTAAAGGGAAAGAAGCCGGTGTCTACGACAAGCAGCCTCTGGTCTTGGTGAATTTGACGGGAAACGCTATGCCTAATGACGTGCTGTCATTGGAGGAAGGGATAGTCGCCTCTGTGAAGACAAAATTCGGCGTCACGCTCCGACCCGAGGTGGAACATATTTAAATAATTGTGTATGAGTTCATTCCAAATTGAGGGTGGTTTCAGACTAAGCGGTGAGATTACGCCGCAGGGAGCCAAAAACGAGGCCCTCGAAGTCATCAGCGCCGTGCTGCTCACTTCCGACAAGGTCACGATAGACAATGTGCCTGAAATTCTCGACGTAAAGAATCTAATAGGACTTCTCGCTGATATGGGTGTCGAAGTGAGACGGGAAGGGGGCGGTAAATTCACTTTCAGAGCGGCAGATCTCAATTCGGATTTCATTGACAGTGCGGAGTTTGTCTCCAAATGCGCGGAGTTACGAGGTTCGGTGATGGTCGCGGGTCCTTTGCTCGCGAGGACGGGGCGCGTTCTCTTTCCGAAACCGGGAGGGGATAAGATAGGCCGCCGTCGTGTGGACACGCATATTTCCGGAATGGTCAATCTGGGTGCCAAGCTGGATTATAATGCGGAGAAGAAGGCATATTCCCTGTCAGTTCCTTCTGGACAATCGCTGAAAGGCTGCTATATGCTTTTGGACGAGGCTTCTGTCACGGGGACTGCCAACATTCTTATGTGCGCCTCCCTCTCTAAAGGTGTTACCACAATTTACAACGCAGCTTGTGAGCCTTACATTCAGCAGCTTTGCAAAATGCTTGTACGTATGGGGGCTATGATTGAGGGAATAGGCTCCAATCTTCTCACTGTTACCGGCGTATCCTCATTGACAGGGACTTCTCATCTGATTCTACCGGATATGATCGAGGTTGGCAGCTTCATCGGTCTAGCAGCTATGAACAGAAGTTCAATCACCGTCAAGAATGTGTCTTATGACAACCTCGGAATCATTCCGGAACAGTTCAGGCGGCTCGGAGTGACGATTGAGCAGAGGGGGGATGACATTTATGTTCCCGCTCAGGAGCATTACGTTATCGACTCTTTCTTGGACGGTTCCATTATGACCATTTCCGATGCGCCTTGGCCGGGACTAACTCCTGACCTGCTGAGCATTATGCTCGTGGTTGCGATTCAATGCAAGGGGAGTGTTCTTATTCATCAGAAGATGTTCGAGAGCCGTTTGTTCTTTGTGGACAGACTTATAGATATGGGAGCTCAGATTATTCTTTGCGATCCTCACCGCGCCGTCATCATCGGACACGACCACAATTTCCAACTGAGGGCCAACAATATGCTTTCTCCTGACATAAGGGCGGGCATAGCCCTTGTCATCGCGGCTCTTTCCGCAAAAGGGACAAGCGTCATCGGCAACATAGAGCAGATTGACAGGGGTTACGAGGAGATAGACAAAAGGCTTGTCGCCCTTGGAGCTCACATCAAAAGAATGTGATTCACAACTATTTGAGAATCTGCGCCGTGTGTGCTTTGGTGTCCACTTTGTCGATGATGTCGGATATGATGCCTTTCTCATCGATGATGAAGGTG
This sequence comes from Bacteroidales bacterium, assembly GCA_041667245.1. Classification (GTDB taxonomy): domain Bacteria; phylum Bacteroidota; class Bacteroidia; order Bacteroidales; family UBA932; genus Cryptobacteroides. The sequence goes on from JBAYFJ010000012.1 coordinate 29,140, forward strand.
CGGCGGATGGTGCCCATATATTCGTGTCCAGCCATTTTCTTCTTTCCCCAGGATTCGTAAGCCTTGATTATAGTTGATTCGGGGTCTGCGATCAGTGGAAACGGAAGATTGTTTTTGGCTATGAATTTCTGGTGAGAGGCTTCTGAGTCTTTGCTTATGCCGAGTATGGCATAACCTTGGGCAAGAAATCTGTGATAGTTGTCTCTGAGGTCGCAGGCTTCGGCGGTGCACCCCGGAGTGTTGTCTTTAGGGTAAAAATATAGTACGAGTTTTTTACCGGCAAAGTCGCCGAGTCTTATGGTTCTGCCATCTTGGTCTTTTCCCTCGAAGAGGGGAGCCGGACTTCCTTTTTTGAGCATATTTATAATTGTTTTAATTATGCGAATATAATAATTGTTATTGAAAAACAGTTGGAAAATCGGGAAAAACGAATGATATTTGGATAGTAAATTAAATTATGGTTATGTCAAGAAAGATATTGCTGATTGTGGACCTTCAAAAAGACTTCATTGACGGGAGTCTGGCTGTGAAAAATGCCTCGGACATCATCCCAGTGATTAATTCCGTCAAACGTCAATTCGACAAGGTCTACTTCACATTGGACTGGCATCCTTCTGACCATTGCTCTTTTAAAGACAATGGAGGAAAGTGGCCTTCTCACTGCGTTCATTACACTCAAGGAGCCGGACTTCCCGAAATGATTCTTGAGAATCTTGATGAGAAGAACACCCGTTTCATACTGAAAGGAAAAAACAGCCACAAGGAAGAATATGGAGCCTTCTCGGAAGTTCCGGAAGATGAGGTGGATCTTTTCAAGAAAGGTGACGTTGTCGTCGTCTGCGGAATCGCGGCTGAGTATTGTGTTCTTGAGACACTGAAGAACTTGTTCGAGAAGTCTAAGTCCGTTGGTTTCGCGGTAAGGGTTTTTCTTGAAGGGACAGCCAAATTCAGCACCTTTGAGTCGTTGCGTACGTATATGAATGATAATAACATAGAACTATGGGAATGATTCGTTCCGCGGAGTCTTCGGACTTGAGTAGGATAATGGAGATTGTTTCCGATGCCCGGACTATTATGAGGGGCAGCGGCAATATGCGCCAGTGGACAGCCGGCTATCCTTCGGAAAACATTATTGATGAGGACATTAAAAATGGTTTTGGGCGAATCGTGATTCAGGACGGTGATGTGGTCGGCTACTTTGCCTTCATTCATTCCCCGGAGCCTACCTACGGGAAGATCTTCGGCGGAAAATGGACTGATGAGGATAGCCCATACTATGTGATTCACAGAATTGCCAGCACACAGAGCAGTCACGGAGTGTTGAAAACAATTCTGGACTACGGCTTCTCTCAATGTGACAACATCAGGGTTGACACCCACAAGGACAACCTCATAATGCGCAAACTCCTTTCGGTCAACGGATTCACTTACTGCGGCATTATTTATCTGGCCAGCGGAGACGAAAGGCTGGCCTACCAGAAAACCATATAATTATGAAAACTAACAAACTCATTCTGACGCTTTTTCCTGTCATTCTGTTTGTGACGGCAATTTGTCCCGCGGCTTCTCAGAATTTGCGTGACTATTCTGAGATAGCCGGTAAAGTGATTGACGCTCAGACAGACAAAGGCCTTGCCTTCGCCTCTGTGGGCCTTTCTTCCTCCAACATCTCTAATGTCACCAACTCGGATGGCTATTTTTCACTCAAAATTCCTTTCTCAAGTCCTGACACCCTTTTGGTCAAAGTCTCGTTTGTCGGCTATGCAAGTGTTAATGTGCCTTTATCTGATTTCTATTCCGCCGGCAAACCGTTACGTATCTCCCTGATTCGCACCTCTCTGACTCTTGATCCCTCGATGATTCGTCCTTATGACGCGGCCGGCCTTTTTGATGTCGCTTTCGGTCGGATAAAGTCCAATTATCCTCAGGAGAATGTGAGTATGACAGGCTTCTATCGCGAACGCATTCTCAAAGGCAGCAGGTATCTTGCCTTGAGCGAGGCTGTAGTGGACATAGCCAAGGCTCCGTATTCGGCAATGAAGGCGGATCACATCGGGATTTTCAAAGGCCGTGGCAGCAAGAATTACGATTCGACCGACACTCTTTTCATCAAGCTTCAGGGAGGTCCGGTTTCAGCTCTTGACTATGACATCGTAAAGAATCCTTTTGTGGGGGTGTATCTCCGTGACGCCCACATTTGCTATGATTTCGGTCTTTCGGAAAGGGTCACGACAGGCGGTAGGGATTTCTATGTGATTGCTTTCGACCAGAAGGCTTCTTCCGAAGGTGATTCCGTGAAAGATTTGCTTTTCCGCGGACGCATTTACATTGATTCTGAGACTTTTGCGATCGGACGAATTGACGCTTACCAGAATGTGGAAGGGAAAGATGAGGCAGCTGCGCTTTTCGTCAAGAACAAGCCTGCTGAAATGAGGGTAAGTATTGATGAGGCGCATTACGTGGTCAATTACAAATTGTCGGAGGACGGCAAGTGGTACCTTGACTACGTCAGTCTCGACTTGAGTTTCACTTCCAAGCGGAAGGGCTCTCTTTTCAAGAATCATTTCTCTGCAAAATCCGAGTTGGCCGTGACTGACCACAAAGCAGGGGATTTCGACATAGCCCCTGAGAACAGGTTGAAGCCGAAGGATGTGCTTTCAGAGAAAGTTGTTTCTTTCACTGACGAGAATTTCTGGGGTGGCTACAACATCATCGAACCGGACAAGTCCATCGACAAGATTGTTGGAAGGATTGTGCGTCAACTTCAGAAGCGCGAATCGGAGAAATAGTTTTTATCGCACAAAGCCTGAGGACCGCGGTTTAGCGTTCCGCCTGCTCGACCAGCCAAGTGAACAGCTGGAGGAACTGGGTTTCTCCTTTCTGGCATGCGAATTTCTCCGGATGGAACTGGACTCCTATTACGTTGTCAGCCGTAGTGGACTCGATTGCTTCCACAACTGAGTCGCGCGAGAGCGCGACAACCTTGAATCCGGGGGCTATGTCTTTGACTGCCTGATGGTGAAAACTGTTGACCACGAGTGTCTCTTTGCCTAATATCTTGAATAGCAGGGATTTCTTGTCTATCGTTATGG
>JBAYFJ010000013.1:0-31418 GCA_041667245.1 Bacteroidales bacterium
ATGTTCAAGCCCTATGTACGAGAAAGCTATGTTGTCTTTGTTGTCGAACAGAGTGATAACCTCTTTGAGCATCTTGTCCAAATCAATCTCCACGGGAGTCTCGCTGTAGAGTTTCGCGAAATTGGAGAACTCTTCCGCCGTGCGGGAGAGAATCTCAATCTCTTCCAGAATAATCGCCGCAGCCTCATCGAATTTGTCTTCCCATCCCGGCCTTCCGAGAACCTTGAGACGCTGGATTCTCTGTATCTGTAACTTCATTGGCGTCAGAGGGTTCTTTATCTCGTGAGCCACTTGTCTCGCCATCTCGCTCCACGCTTTCTCTCTCTCCACCTGCGCCAGTTGTCTGGTACTTTCGGACAAGTCGTGGACCATCAGGTCGTAGGCCCTGACAAGAGACGAAAGTTCGTCATCCCGTTCGTAAATTATGTATTCAAGATTGTTTATGTCTGCGGCATTCATCTTGTCTCCAATGTCAATCAGGGGTCTAAACATCTTGTTTACGACGGTCGAAGTCATAAATCTAGTGATGAGCAGCAGGATGATGAACACTGTCACCACAGCCGCGATGTTCATAGTCGCCGCGGACTTGAAATCAAAACTCTCATCAGTGTAAGGCGCGCTCATCAGAGCCACCAGTTTTCCGTTAGCGTTGAACAGGGGAGCGCTCAACGCATAATAACTGTTGTCCCCTATTTTCTCCTTGTCGATGTAATAGCGTTTGTGCTTGTAGATGATGTTCTTGTAAGCGTCTTCATTGATACGGGATCCTATTATCATCTTGTCGAACACTTCCGGAGTCGTGGAAGTGAAAGCCCTGCCGCTCGGAGTGTAGAGAGTCACATCCGTCTTGGTGATGGCTCCGACGTCCTCCATCGCCCTTGCAACAGGTTGTCCGGCGAGATCGTTGAAAGAAGCCGCTCCCTGACATCCCGACTCCATAATCGCCTGAATGGCGTTCACCTTGTTCGTCATAATAGCCTCAAGATTGGCATTGTTGCGAGAATTCACGAAAATAATGCTGATTGAAGCCATTGTGAGCAATGTGATGATGAGCGACACCATCAGCACCGTGTTGATCCTCGACTTGTAGTAGTTCTTCTCGAAAGTCTTTCTCTTTTTTCTGTCCATACCGATCAGGGTCAGAAGAAGATACGAGATTATGGCAAAGAAAAATAGTTCTGTCATGTACTTGTACTTCTCGATTGCCTTTCTGGAAATGAAGATCTCCTCGTCATCCGAAATCTTGTTCGTAAAATGGACATAGCCGTCGACTCTCAGCTGTCCGTTAGGCGAGTCTGTAATGTCAAGTTTTAATTTGTCGGACAGGACCGTAGGGTAGGCGTAGTCTCCCTTGAAAGTGACCAGTCTGGAAGATATGTATTTCGCATAAGAATAGAAAGGCTGAATGACCACTTTGCCTGGGGAGGAGAAGCCCAGAATGCTGGAATAGCCCATATCCTCTTTGTTGGATTTAGGCTCCACCCCCACCATCATTCTCGTCACTCCGCCAGCCTTGGTTATGTAGGAGAACAGCCCCGTGTAGCGTATGTGGCCGTTGGCGTTGTACGAATAGGCGAATCGGGAATTGTCAGCAATGTGCTGGGCGTTCCTGATCCTTTCGTTGAACAGCTGGATTATCGCCGGATCCATATCGCTGTCGGAGAACAGAAGTACGCTGATGTCGTAATCTTGAGAGACCCGGTAAAGATAGTTTTCCGAAACACGCTTGAGGATTATGTTGCCGCTGTTCTGCAATGTGGAAAGAGTGGCGATTAGAGCATCCTGCTCAATCTGATTTTCAACTGACTTCAGCCTGATCTCCAGACTGATGTCTCTGTCGATAGACAATCTGTTGGCCCACACGTTCACTCTGTTCTGTTCCTTTTGAAAGCCGAGCACTGACGAGATGACCACAAGGTAGACTGCGACAACGATACAAGTCACGCTTCTGCCCGGACCGCTGAAAAAGTTTGCGTCCCAACCGAACATTTTCCTGCTATAAGGCCTGAACATCTGCATCAGAAGGATTATTCCGGTGATAAGCAGAATGTACGATGCGTACACTACTCCGCTGTAGATTGAGAGCGTGCTTAGTTTGAACAACTCCAGGGATATCCCGGAGTTCATAATGATGCTCTTAAGCGTCAGGTGGGTGTAGGCTGCGACTCCGATAATCAGAAGAATGTGAATCGCCGAGAAAGTGTAGATGACTTTGTCTGAACGGCTGCTGAACAGCCTCCTCATTATGGAATATCTGGTAATGTAGGCGCATGCAATCGTCAGTGTAAGATAGAGGTTGACTATGAGGACCGCTCCGAGCGAGTACAGGAATGCGCCGTCAGCGTAGACGCTTGGAGAAAAAATTCGGGAATTGCCCTGAAGGGTATGTCCCCAAAGATATATGGTCAGAGTGATGACTGTCAGCCCGACTATTGCTTTGACGAGTCTGTGATAATCTCTTTTTGCCAGCACGTAGGCAAGCGTTCCGCATAAGAAAAGTAATAAGGCCAGCCATATTATGCCGGTGTTGGTGACGACAAGTTGCCTGATGCTCGCTTCAGAAACCACTTTGATTAGAGGCTTTCCGTCCACATAGACTGCTGAGCCGTCGCTGAAAGCGAGTGGCTGGATGGAAAGGGCGGCATTCAGATGAAGTTTGGGATTGATTCCGTTCAGAGGTGAGGCCACAAGAGTGTTCTTGATCTCAAGTCCTCCTATCACTTTGCAATCATTGTCTGAAATTGCTTTGACGAGATACCATTTAGGCCCGTAATTAACATAGTCTATTTGTTCGGTGACTTCGGCGAGAGGTGAGACAGGACTGGCGCTGGACAGCCGTTGGAACATCATTCGGCCACCGATGTCGTCATTGGCAGTAGTGAACTGATTGGCCCAGCTTTGAAGAGTGTCCCCGACATATCTGTAGATGACCATATCGTCCGGAAGCCTCTCCAAGCTCATCCATTGTGTCTTGTCTTCGGCGAGAGCTTCCTTCATACACTCCTCCAGGGAGGACATACGCTTCTCTATGATTTTGCCTGTTCGTTCGGCAACCCTGTCCATATCTCTCTTGGCGGTGTTTACGGTGAGTGCGAAACCAAGAAGAATCAACGCCGAGGCAATGAGAATCCAAGCAGGAATGTCTTTGATATGTCTTTTTAAGTACATTGTGTCTCTACTATTCGTGGTGATAAGGCTCGCCTTTCATTATGGTGAAAGCCCGGTAGAGCTGTTCTGCGAAAATTGTTCTCACCAACTGATGAGGGAAAGTCATTTTTGAAAGAGCAATCTTGCCGTTGCATCTGGCGTACACCGCATCTGAAAAGCCGTATGGGCCTCCTATCACGAACACTATGTCCTTTCCCGCATTCATTTTCTCCTCAAGAGACAAGGAAAACTGCACGGATCTCAACTCCTGTCCCCTCTCATCCAGAAGAATCACGGTCTCATCAGATTTAAGATGTTTGAGAATCAATTCGCCCTCTTTTTCCTTAATCTGATCTTTGGACAATGACGCCGTGTTTCTCAGGTCAGGGATTTCAGTGACGCTGAATTTGACATAGTGGACAAGTCTGGAGGCGTAGAGATCCAGCCCTTCTCTCACCCATTCGACGTTTGTCTTTCCAACTGTAAGAAGCGTTATTTTCATAATGACATAGTCGTTAAACTTTAAAGACAAATATACTAATGTGGCTCGGTATTTGCAACATTTAGGCGGATTTCTGATATGCGAGGATTGCTTAAAATATTGTTATTGGTCACTTTCCTGACTGCCGGATTCAAAGTTTCCGCCCAGGAGGGAGGTTATGACGTGTTCGTGCCCATAGCCAAGTACATTTCCTGCGGGGATGTGGACAAACTATCTGCTTGGTTCGCCGACAATCTTGAGATATCCATTATCTCAGTGTCCAACGATTCGAGCAAGAATCAGGCGAAACAGATTCTCAAGACCTTTTTCAATTCTTACGCCCCGCGTTCTTTTGACGTTAACCACATGGCAGGCCGGTCTAATATGAAATATGCAATGGGATCCCTGACTGCCGGCGGAGAGGTCTTCATAGTTACCATTTTCGTGTCTTGTCAGAAAGATAGTTACAAAATTCAACAACTTGAGATTGACCGGCAATAAAAGTTTGGCACACTGCTTGTAATAGACAGTAACCGGTTAGTTTAGTTAGTTAATATTAGGTTAGAAAGAGACGTCTGGTTTTGTTGATCCTTGCCAAACGTCTTTTTTTATTGTCAAAAGTTGTAGGAACAGCAATCTTTGTGGTACTGAAGATTCTCCTTAAGCACGACGTCGATAGGCAGAAGGCACGGCTCATCGTGAGCGGGGAATCTGAACACCAGGTATCTTAGTGCGGCTCTTATCGCAGAATAGCCCTGCATCATCGGTTTGTTGCTGAGGATTATTTCAAGACTTCCGTTTCTCAAACACCGTATGTTGTTGTCGGTAAGATGAACAGTCCCGATTCTAATCTCACCAATCTCGTGCTCACGAAGAAAGTCAGCTATAAAATGGCCCATTGAGCCCATCACGGCGACGCTCTTCACGTCTTTGTGTGACTTGAAGAAGTCCAGCATATAAATGCCGTTCTCTTTCATCGAAGTCACTGAATAGGGTGCTTCCACCAGTAAATCCTTGTTTCCCGCAGCTGAAAAATAATCCACGAACCCCTTTTTTCTGAGTTGAACGTTTTTTGAGATTTGGTCGCATATCCGGATGCTCTCACCGATGGCGATCTTGCCGCCGGGAGGGGTTATGTTGTTGAGGATTCTCGCCATAATGTTGCCGCAAGCGTATTGATCAGTCGCTATTGACACGATGGGATGAATTTCTTCAACCAGCGTGACCACGGTTATGTAGGGAATCCCGGACTTCTCAAGTCTGGCGCAGAACCTGATCGTCTCGTCAGTGAAGACGGGAGAGAGAATCACCAGGTCCGGTTTGTCGTTGAACACCGAATTGAGTGCCGCTTGACAGTAGAAAACGTCGTATTCGTTAAAATAAAGATGTTCGAACTCCGCTTTGACGTCAGAAAATTCTTTTATCGCCATATCAAATCCGTCTTTCAACAAACCCCAGAACTCTCCCGGCCGCGGTTCCGGAGTGCAGATGATGATCTTGAAATTCTTTCTAAGCGATAGCGCGGAAGAATGAAGATTGCCGTGAAAACCGATTCTGTCAAGGACTTCCCGCACGACTTCCTCACTCTCTTTGGACACGTTGCCCCTCTTGTGAATGACCCTGTCCACAGTTCCTGCGGACACACCTGCCAGACGTGCAATTTCTTTGATGCTGTAATGGTTAGTCATTGCTGAAATCTTTAGCGAGGCCACCTTCCGACGTCTCTTTGTAGAGTGAAGGAATGTCGTGGCCGGTTTGATTCATAACTTGAACTACGTGATCATAAGAGACCCTGTGCTTTCCGTCCGAAAAGGCGGCATATAGATTGGCGTCCAGAGCTCTCGTGGCCGCAAAAGCGTTTCTTTCGATGCAAGGAATCTGGACAAGCCCGCAGACAGGGTCGCAGGTCATCCCCAGATGGTGCTCCAGACCCATTTCAGCCGCATACTCGATTTGAGAAGGCGTGCCTCCGAACAGTTGGTTGGCAGCTGCCGAGGCCATTGCGCAAGCCACTCCTACCTCTCCCTGACATCCGACATCCGCTCCTGAAATGGAGGCGTTGGTCTTAGCCGCATTACCGAAAAGACCGGCCGTGGCGAGTGCGTGAAGAATCCTTATGTTGCTGAAATCGTGTCCTTTGAACAGGTGGTAAAGGACCCCGGGTATTACACCGCTCGCTCCGCAGGTGGGCGCCGTGACGATAGTCCCTCCCGATGCGTTCTCCTCGCTGACGGCGAGGGCGTAGGCGTAGACTAAGCCCCTTGTCTGAAGCGATTTCTTGTAGCCGGTAGCCTTGACATAGTAGGACGGGGCCTTTCTTGACAGATTTAGAGGCCCTGGCAGCACCCCTTCGTGGTTGATTCCTCTTTCTACGGAATCCTGCATCGCCTCCCACACTTCCATTAGGAAATCCCAGATGTCGGAATCCTCGCATTCTTCCACATATTCCCAATAGCTTTTTCCGGTTTTTTCGCACCAGTGCAGTATTTCCGTGATGCTGTTCAGGTTATAGACCTCTTCGGTGTCGAACATATCGCCTTCCTTCTTGCCTTCCGACAGGGCGCCGCCTCCGATGCTGTAGACTGTCCATTCGGCGTCTTTGGAGTGGTCTGAGTCGCAGAACGCCTTGAACAGCATTCCGTTAGGGTGGAAAGGAAGAAAAATGCCGGGTTTCCAGACGATTGTCGTCGGGGCTGTGGGCTCCAGTACATCTTTGATTGTCACGTCAGTGCCGTGTCCTTTGCCTGTTGCAGCGAGACTGCCGTAGAGAGTGACTTCAAAAGATGTTGCCGAGCTATTTTGTTTAAGAAAAATCCGGGAGGCTCTCTGAGGTCCCATAGTGTGACTGCTTGAAGGCCCCTTCCCGATTCTGTATAATTCTTTTAGAGATTTCATTGCTAACTATTCTGATTGTCGGGTACAAAGATAAAAAAAGAAGCTGATTGTGCATCTCTGCAGAATCAGGTAGATCTTGTTAAGTGCCTGAAATGAATTCTCTCGAATTCCTATTCGAATAATAACCAATAACTAATAACCAACTAAAACAAATAACAAGAACTGCAAATTCACTTAACAAGTTCTTTGGCGTAAAAATAGGCAAAAACAAATAAAACTGAAAATTTTTTTCAAGAAAGTTGGTTTTTTTCTTTTAAAACGCATTTTAAGCCTAATTAATGCTATATTTGTGAATATATAATTACTAATATTTAGCACCAATGAAACTAGTATCCTTATTATTAGCGAGTATTTTAGTGTTGTCTCCCTCAATAATCTCGGCTCAGAATTATGAGTCCAAAAGGCCGGCTCCGGAAAGCAGGCTTTTCGTGTCTCAAGCTGTGGAGAATGAAATTTCCAAGGTTCAATCCCAGTTGGCGAATCCCCGTCTGAGCTGGATGTTTGCGAATTGTTTCCCGAACACTCTGGACACCACTGTCCATTTCGGAAAAGACGAGAACGGTAACTGGCGCACGTTCGTCTACACCGGCGACATCCATGCGATGTGGCTGAGGGATTCGGGAGCGCAGGTCTGGCCTTATGTTCAGCTTTGCGCAGGGGACGAGCATTTAAGGAATATGATTGCGGGCACCATCAACTGTCAGTTCAGCCTCATAAACATAGATCCGTATGCGAATGCTTTCAATGACGGCCCCACCGGCACCGGATGGGTGACTGACAACACGGATATGAATCCCAATCTTCACGAGCGCAAATGGGAAATCGACTCTCAGTGCTATCCGATTCGGCTCGCCTATCAGTACTGGAAAGTGACCGGGGACGAATCAGTGTTCGGTGATGTTTGGGTGAAGGCAATAAAGAACATTCTCACGACTTTGAGGACTCAGCAGAGGAAAGACGGTCTCGGACCTTATCATTTTATGAGAGAGACCGAACGTCAGGGCGACACTCAGGCCATCGACGGCTTCGGCAACCCTGTCAATCCGGTGGGCCTGATTTATTCGGCATTCCGCCCTTCGGATGACGCCACCACTTTCGGTTTCCTCATCCCTTCCAACATTTTCGCCGTTTCCTCTTTGAGAAAGGCGGCTGAGATCCTTACAACCGTCAACGGCGAGAAGAAACTTGCGAAAGAGTGTCTTGATCTTGCGGCGGAGGTGGAGAAGGCAGTAAAGGAATACGCTGTCTATGACCATCCGAAATACGGCAAAATCTATGCTTTCGAGGTGGACGGTTTCGGCAATCAGTACCTGATGGACGATGCAAATGTGCCGAGTCTTCTCGCGCTTGCCTATCTGGACGAGTCGTTCAAGAATGATCCGATCTATGCGAACACTCGCAAATTCGTCTGGAGCAAGGATAACCCTTTCTTCTTCAGCGGCAAGGCGGGAGAGGGAATAGGCGGACCGCACATCGGCTATGATATGGTCTGGCCGATGAGCATAATGATGAAGGCTTTCACGTCTTCTTCCGACAAAGAGATCAAATGGTGCATAGAAACCCTTATGAAGACCGATGCCGGGACGGGCTTTATGCACGAGTCCTTCAACAAAGACAATGCTGACAAATTCACCAGAGCCTGGTTCGCTTGGCAGAACACTCTGTTCGGAGAATTGATTCTCAAACAGATTAATGACGGTAAATTGGAATTGCTTAATTCGATAAAAATCAAATAGATATGAAAAAGTTCATTATCACTGCAGCGGCTTTGGCTCTAGTCGCATGCACAAATAACAAAAAACCGGATCTTGTTCCCGCAGAAAACTTCGCCGACATAATAGACAGCGTTTCCACATCCCTTTACACTTTGAAAGGAGGGGACATCACAATGCAGGTTACCAATTTCGGAGGAAGGGTGGTCTCGCTTTTCACTCCTGACAGAAAAGGCCGTCTCGCCGACATAGTCGTTGGCAATGACAACCTTAAAGCTTACGCGGAGCCGACCGGAGAGCGTTTTCTCGGAGCTTGCGTGGGACCTGTCGCCAACCGTATTGACAGCGCCAAGTTCACTATGAACGACACGACTTATTATCTGTCGGCCAATGATCACGGCATAAACACTCTTCACGGAGGATTCAAGGGACTTGATATGGTGCCGTGGAACGTGAAGTCGGTCACTGAGAATTCCATAGTGCTGACTTATATCCATCCTGACGGGCAGGACGGTTTTCCCGGCAATCTCAGCATAGAGATGACCTACACTTTGACTGAAAGTAACGAGTTCAAGGTGGATTACACCGCTGTCACCGATCACGACACTCCGGTCAACATTTCCCACCATCCTTTCTTCAATCTTTCAGGAGAGGGGAGCGGCTCAATCGAAGGCTATGAGATGTTCATCAATGCGGACCACTATCTTCCGATTGATTCTTTGAGCATTCCTACCGGCGAAATCGCTGACGTGACCGGCACTCCTTTCGATTTCAGAGAGGAGCACACTATCGGTCAGATGATCGGCGAAGACAATCAGCAGCTCAAGAATGCGAGAGGCTATGATCACAACTGGTGCATAGACAGAGACACCGTGGCAACGGATCTCCATCTTGCCTGCACAGTCTACGATCCTGAGAGCGGAAGAGCTTTGGCGGTGCTTTCAGACCAGCCGGGGCTTCAGTTCTACAGCGGCAATTTCTTTGACGGGAAGTCTTCAGGCAAGAACGGCAAGCCGCTTACATTCCGCAGTTCTCTTGCATTGGAGACTCAGCAGTATCCCGATTCTCCTAATCAGAGTGCTTTTCCTTCAATCGTACTGCATCCTTCGCAGACCTATCGCCATCACTGTGTCTACCGTTTTATGACTAAATAGCCCCAATTATAATGAAGAAAAACTATTTGAAAGTTATTGCCGCGTTTTTTGCTATGCTGCTCTGCACCGTCTTGGTTGCGAAGAGCGAGCCTTCCGAAGTAGTCGCCGCCAAAGGCGTCGTGACGCGTTGTTTCGGTTTCTTTCCTAAAAATGTAGAATTTAAAGTCATAGCCAAGAATGCTGATTGTGATGTCTACGCATTGTCAGTCGGCAAGGGCAGGTTAACGGTTGAAGGCAGTTCTGCCGTGGCTATATGCAAAGGTTTTCACGACTACATCCTCTCCAACGGCTACGGTCTCGTGAGCTGGACGGGCAACAGGCTGGATCTTCCCAAGAAGCTGCCTGCTATGGCGCGCACTCAGACAGTGAGCCCCTATCAGCATCATCTTTATTACAATGTGTGCACTTTCGGCTACACCACTCCTTTCTGGGGATGGAAAGAATGGGAGAAAGAGATTGACTGGATGGCTATGCACGGATTCGATATGCCGCTCTCCCCGATCGGAGGCGAGACCATATTGACAAGAGTCTGGAAACAGTTCGGACTTACGGATGAGGAGATAAGCGACTATTTTACCGGTCCGGCGCATTTCCCTTGGATGAGGATGGGCAACATCGCTCATTTTCAGGGCGGTATGAGCAAAGAGTGGTTTGACGCTCAGATCGCTCTTGAGCACAGTATCAACGACAGAGAACTTGAGTTGGGAATGACTCCCGTCTATCAAGGCTTCGCGGGATTCGTGCCTAAAGGCATAACCAATCATTATCCCGATCTGAAACTCACAGAGACTGACTGGAGTTCTTTTGACAAATCCTGTCTCAACCATATGCTTCCTCCTATGCACCCTCTTTTCTCTGAGATGGGCACCGCTTTCATCAAAGAATGGGAGAAAGAGTTCGGAAAAGGGAAATATTACCTTATCGACAGTTTCAACGAGATGGACATTCCGTTCGGCACTCCCGGCAGCCAGGAGCGTTTCGACGCTTTGAAGACATACGGAAGGATGATTTATGATTCAATCCGTAGTGCCAATCAGGATGCGGTCTGGGTTATGCAAGGCTGGATTCTCGGTTATCAGAGATCTATCTGGACACCGGAAACTCTGGCTTCTCTTCTTTCAGATGTGCCTGATGACAAGATGCTTATAATAGACCTTGCGGTCGATTTCAATCAATATGTCTGGAAGAACTCCAGAACTTGGGACTTCTACAAAGGGTTCTACAACAAAGATTGGATTTGGAGCACTGTTCCGAATTTCGGTGGCAAGTCCTCTCTTGTAGGGCCTATCGATTTCTATCTCAATGACGCCGTCAATGCTCTGACTTCTCCTAACAAAGGCAATCTTGTCGGTTTCGGAACCTCACCTGAAGGCGTTGAAAACAACGAAATCACTTATGAGGCAATCTCATCCTCAGGATGGAGCTCGTCAAAGAAAGAGCTTATGCCTTTCCTGAAGAATTATACCGAGGCTCGTTACGGCGCCGCTCCCGATGCTCTTATGAGCTTCTGGAAGGAGATGCTTCAGTCGCCTTACTGCAATTTCACCAGTCGCGCGAAATTCAACTGGCAGCTTCGTCAGCCTACGAGGAAGCCTGCTCCGTTGAACATAAATGAGCATTATTACAGAGGCATCGAGGATTTCCTTTCGGTCGCTTCCGATTTTGCCGGCAACCCGTTGTACGAGGCTGACGCCATTATGTACGGCGCGTTGTATTTTGCTGGTCAGGCTGACGATGTGCTCGCCGCAATCTACAAATCCATAGACGCGGGCGATATGGCCAATGCTTCGAAATTGGAAAGTCTTCTTTTGGAATTGCTTACCAATGCCGACAAACTACTTGAGGCTCATCCTACTATGCGTACTCAAAGGTGGATGGATTTCGCTTCAGAGGCCGGGACGAATCCTGAAGAGAGCAAGTCTTTCGTGATCAATTCAAAGAGGCTGATTTCCACTTGGGGAGGCGCTTCGCTTCACGATTATGCGGCCAGAGTATGGTCGGGAATATTGAGGGACTACTATGTGCCGAGATTGCGTTTCTATTTTGACTCAATCATAGCGGGAGGTGTTCCTGATATGGTCAAATCCGACGAAGGATCGTTCCCGGTGACCGCGACTTTGTCCACCCCTTCAACTTTCGAGAATCCTGTAGCCGCAGCCGTCAAACTGGTGTCCGAGTTCTCCACTAGAGTGCCTGAGGCGATCAGAGTGGCCGTCAAGGCGGTGGAGACTCCTGAGCCGGATTATTCCAAAGCACCCGGCACATTGAGAATCGTTACCTACAATGTGGGACATTTTGGCAAATCAGGGGAAGACAGTTCTTCTGACATCGCCAAGATGATGTCGGAAATCGGTGCTGATGCGATAGGTCTGTGCGAGTTGGACAGCTGCACTGCCAGACAGCCTTCTTACCAGATGGCAGGTTTTGTCAGTAAACTCGCTTCCGAGAGCGGTCATTCCGGTTGGGATTTTGCGTTCCAAAGAGCGATGCCTTACAGCGGGGGCGCTTACGGGGACGGAATAGCCGTTAGGTCTGAGATTGTCGACAAGTTCGGTGTCTCTCTTCCGAAAGGCGTAGGGGCAGAATCCAGAGGGATGTCAGTGGTGGAGACGCCTGACTATTGTCTGGCCTGCGTTCATCTCGACCACAAATCGCCTGATGCCAGATTGGCCCAGATCAGGATTGCGAGCGATGTTTTAGAGGAACAATACGGCAAGTCTGACAAACCTGTCTTTCTTTGCGGTGATTTCAATGATTCCCGCTCTTCTGCAGTTTTGAACGAATTGAAGTCCGATTGGAAGATCATCTCTGCGACATATCCTACTTATGATGCCAAGAATCCTTCTATATGTATTGATTATATCCTTGCATTGAACAACAAAGCTAAGTTCTCGGTGGACAAGTCTTTCGTCTGCACCCGCTTCAAAAGCGCCGACGTGTCTGCCACATCCGACCATCTGCCATTGTTTGTCGATGTGGTACTTTAATGTAGCTAACCCTACATTATTTGCCCGTTTCTTGGGAACCCTATCCCGGAGCGGGCTTTTTCGTTGTCTTATATGACAAAATGGCAGACTGCGTCGGGTGGCATATAATTTGACCTTATCCGCTTCGGTTTCGATTCGGAAGACATATTATCCGATTAGAGGCTGTAAATGAATTATACATTAAAATTATAGAATTATGATTAAACCATTAGCAGACAGAGTGTTGATCGAGCCAAAAGAGGCTGAGACCAAGACAGCGGCAGGTATTTACATTCCTGACACGGCAAAAGAGAAACCCCAAGAGGGAACAGTTCTGGCGGTAGGTTCCGGTAAAAAGGACGAACCGATGGAAGTTAAGAAAGGAGACAAAGTTCTTTATGGCAAATATGCCGGTACAGAAGTAACTGTTGACGACAAGAAGTATCTTATCGTTCGTCAGTCAGACATTTTGGCAATATTATAATTCAGGAGGAAATCATTATGGCAAAAGAAATATTATTTGATGTTGATGTACGTTCTAAAATGAAAGCCGGAGCGGACGCTTTGGCTGACGCAGTCAAGGTAACTCTTGGCCCTAAAGGACGTAATGTGGTTATTGACAAGAAGTTCGGTGCTCCTCAGGTCACCAAGGACGGTGTCACTGTGGCAAAAGAGATCGAACTTGCTGACAAATTTGAGAATATGGGTGCTCAGATGGTCAAGGAAGTCGCTTCCAAGACCAACGAGCAGGCCGGTGACGGTACCACCACTGCCACCGTTCTTGCACAGGCCATAATCAATGTTGGCTTGAAGAACGTAGCCGCGGGTGCCAATCCAATGGATTTGAAGAAAGGTATCGACAAGGCTGTAGCTGCTATTGTTGAGAATCTTAACGCTCACAGCCAGAAAGTCGGTGACGACTATTCCAAGATTGAGCAGGTAGGCACAGTGTCCGCCAATAATGACGGCACAATCGGCAAATTGATTGCTGACGCAATGTCCAAGGTTAAGAAAGACGGTGTGATCACTGTTGAGGAGGCCAAAGGCACAGAGACAGAGGTCAAAGTCGTTGAGGGAATGCAGTTCGACAGAGGCTACATTTCTCCTTATTTTATGACCAATTCAGACAAGATGGAAGCCGTTCTTGACGAGCCTCAGATTCTCATCACTGACAAGAAAATCTCCGCTATGAAGGATCTGCTTCCTGTTCTCGAGCCTATAGCCCGTGACGGGAAATCTCTTCTCATAATTGCTGAAGATGTGGATGGGGAAGCTCTTACCACACTTGTGGTCAACAAGCTTCGTGGCACATTGAAGATTGCTGCCGTCAAGGCTCCGGGATTCGGTGACCGCCGCAAGGAAATGCTTCAGGACATCGCCACTCTCACAGGAGCGACAGTCATTTCAGAGGAAAGAGGTTTCACTCTTGAGAACACGACTCCAGAGATGCTTGGCAAGGCTGAGAAAGTCACAATCTCCAAAGAGAACACTACTTTGGTAGGCGGCGCAGGCAACAAGCAGGACATCTCGGACAGAGCTGATCTTATCAGAAAACAGATTGCCACAAGCACTTCTGACTATGACAAAGAGAAACTTCAGGAGCGTCTCGGCAAACTCGCCGGCGGTGTGGCCGTCCTTTATGTCGGCGCCACGACCGAGGTTGAGATGAAAGAGAAGAAAGACAGAGTTGAGGATGCGCTGAATGCCACTCGTGCTGCCGTTGAGGAAGGTTATCTTCCAGGTGGCGGAGTCGCTTATGTCCGTGCCGCAGCTGCTCTTAAGAAAGTCAAAGGTGATAATGATGACGAGAACACCGGCATCAACATCATAGCTCGCGCAATCGAGGAGCCTCTTCGTCAGATTGTCGAGAACGCAGGTGTCGAGGGCAGTGTCGTTATTCAGAAGGTCAAAGATGGCAAAGATGACTTCGGTTACAATGCCCGCACAGGCGAATACGTGAAGATGTTCGAGGCAGGCGTCATCGATCCGACCAAGGTCGCTCGTGTCGCTCTTGAGAACGCGGCTTCAGTTTCCGGAATGTTCCTTACCACAGAATGCGGTATTGCCGACATCCCTGAGAAAGAGCCTGCGGCTCCCGCAATGCCACAAGGCGGAATGATGTAGTTTTCCGCCCTTTGCGGAAACCTTCTTTCTCGCATATATCTTTTAAAACGGCTGGACACCATCTCGTGCCCGGCCGTTTTTGCGTTCCGTTGAGAACCTCATTCTACGCTCAGAGATACCTCTTCTATGAAGTACTCTCCAACCTTTTGATGCGAAAACGTCTGCAGGGCAGACGTAGATTGCGACATCTGATTTGCCAGACCTATATCTTGCCCCCGCCAGCAAAGCTGGCTGCCCCCGAGGGCGATGCGCTGACATTCGTCAGCGGTCGCTTGACAGCGACTGTGCGGCGACGGTGCAGCAATCAAACAATTGATACTAAAATTGTCTTAATATTGTAGCTAAAGTCGTATTAACACCTACGTGGGACAATCCAAGACAACATCATCAGTTCTCATTATTTTGTGCCATTCGTCCTTAGGGTCGCGCACACGAAAGTGCCTTCCACGGCTCACAATGCGGATTGTCGTGCGACACCCTATTTTTGAAAGTAATTGAATAATGGGGCGCCGCAATCGCAGTAAATGATTTGCGAGCGCTACAGTTCGGGCCGGCTCCGGGGATCTCTGCGGTACAGCTCTTCTCGCCGCCCGACTGTCGCCCGTTGGTAACTGCTTCTTCCCCGAATAGGATTGGCCACGGCAAAGTGCACTTGCATATATGTGAGAGGTAGTATCGTGTGGCTGATCCGATAATTGGCGTTCATTGTCCGGGACTCTGGGGGAATTCTATGGCAGGCCTATTTTTTTTGTCAGATTATTCCACTATCTTTGAATGTTTTAAAAGAGATATTATCAGGATGGATGCAGTCTCAATCATACTTACCCTTTTAGTGATAGTGGTTCCTGTCGCTATGCAGCTTATTGAGAAATTATTGAAGGCTGCCGGAAAGGAGGAGGCCGCAAGGAAGATGCACGAGGCGAGGAAGGATATGAATATGGGTGGGAAGGATGAAGATGAGGAGATGCATAGAAAACCTAAGGAGGATCCTGCTGAAGTTTTGAGAAGAGCGCTTGAGGAACAATTCGGCATTCCTATGAATCCGCCGGTTAAGGAGGCTGCTCCGGAACATAGTCTTGATCAGAATCCCACGACAGAAAGTCAGCCGGCGACTTCAATGCGTATGGAGGTTGGTAAGAATGACGAGCCGATGACGGCGAGGCAGTACGATGCGATGAGACAGGGCACTGAGCAAAGAACACAAGCCAGTAAGAGGCAGGCTGCTTCTCGAATTGGCGGAAAGTCGGTGACGCCGGATCCGATTACGGCATTCAGTTTCGACCAAATCGGTGACATCTCACAGCAAGGACAAACAGGTGGCCAGACCCGCTCAGAACACTCCAAAGTTCTGATAGACAAGAAAAAACTGATCATCTATTCGTCAATAATGGAACCCAAGTTCAAGGAAGCCTGATTTTTTTATTCAGAAGTTAATTTGTATATTTGTCTTGGAAAGGGTTCTGCCAGATATGGTTTCGGCAGGACTCCTTTTAGTTTACTCTTTTCGCCGAGAGAAGGACGGAATCGGAGTATAAGGAGGAGAGTGGCTGAGGAGAGAATTGGAAAGAAAACAAAATTATAAACATATAAACTATTAATTATTATGCCTGAAGTTCATTATATGACCCAGGAAGGTCTTGATAATTTGAAAAAGGAACTGGCGGAAGCATTGGCCAAGCGCCCGGTGATTTCCGCGGCGATAGGAGAGGCCAGAGAAAAAGGAGATTTGTCGGAAAATGCCGAATATGATGCTGCGAGAGACGCTCAAGGTCTTCTCGAAGTTAAGATAGCCAAACTCAAAGACACCATAGCCGGTGCTAAAGTCATTGACGAAAGCAAGCTGAGTTCCGACAAAGTCGGGATGATGAGCAAAGTCAAAGTTCAGAATATGAACAACAAGCAGACAATGGAATTCACATTGGTAGGCGAGACTGAGGCGGACTTCTCAAAAGGCAAACTTGCCGCAACGACGCCGATTGGAAGAGCCCTTATAGGCCACTCAAAAGGCGAAATCGTGGACGCACAAGTCCCATCGGGCGTCTTAAAATTCAAGATTTTGGACATATCACTTTAACGCACTATGGCAACAGTATTTACAAAAATTGCAAGAGGAGAGATTCCTTCCTACAAAGTCGCGGAAAATGAAGATTTCTACGCTTTTTTGGACAACAACCCTCTTGTGAAAGGGCACACCCTTGTCATCCCTAAACACACTGAGGATGACTACATATTCAATCTTGACGAAGCCACGTACGAGAATATGTGGAAATTCGCCAGAAAAGTGGCCGTAGCTCTGAAGAAAGCTGTCCCTTGCAAGCGAATCGGAGTGTGCGTGTTGGGAATGGAGGTGCCTCACGCTCACATCCATCTGGTTCCGCTCCAAAGCGAATCGGATTTGAATTTCAAGAACGCGAGAGTGAAACCCACTCCGGAAGAATACAGAACCATAGCAGACTCAATATTAAAGGAATATGAGAAACTTTAAATCCCTAACAGCCGCTGTGGTGGCGGCCGTCTTGTCATTGGTCTCGTGCACTCAGGGAGCAGGAATTAGCGGAACTCTTTCCGACGCCCCGGAGTCAGAAGTCATAGTCAAACTCTTGAATGTCAACACTTATGAAGTACTTGACACAGTGAAGGTGAGCAAGGACGGCGATTTCTCCTACAAAGTCAAGATAGCGAAAGGACAGCCTGAATTCATATATCTCTTCCACAACGACACTAAGATAGCGTCTCTCCTTCTCAATAGGGGCGACAAAGTCAAAGTCATTGCCGACACTCTCGGTTCCTATTCCGTGACCGGTTCCGAAGAAAGTGAGAAACTCCAGAAAGTGGAAAAAGACTTCACTGACTTTCTCTTGTCATTCGCCGCGACAACGGACAGAATGCAAGGGACGGAAGCAGGCTCGGACGAGGCAAAAGAAGTTCAGCGCGAACTCTCCAAGCAGTACATTGACTACTATAGGAATTGCGTACGTTACATTCTAACCAATTCAGGCTCGATGACTTGTATTCCAGTTCTTTATCAAAGCATTAATGAGAATTTCCCTGTGTTTTCCCAGCAGACTGACGCAATTCATTTCAAGAATGAGGCAGACACGTTGGGCAAGTTGTATCCTGACTCCCGCTATGTGAAAGCTCTAAGGGCTGAAGCGCTCAGGAGACAGAACATTCTTTCCGTAGGCACCAAACTCAGCGGAGCCAAATCAATGAACTTCCCTGACATTGAGATGCCTGATATGAACGGCAAAAAGGTGAAGCTCAGCGAGGTCAACGCAAAATTGGTCATAGTGCTTTTCTGGACGGCGACAGACGCAGGCAACAAACTTTTCAACCAAGACGTGCTCAAACCTCTGTATGAGACCTATCACGACAAAGGACTTGAAATCTATCAAGTCGGCGTGGACACTGACAAAGGCAATTGGGCATCGGTCGTGAAGAGTCAGAAACTGCCGTGGATTAATGTCTGTGACGGGCTCGGCACGGCGTCGACTTCCGCAAGCATCTACAACATCACCAAACTGCCGGTAGCTTACTTCATTCAGGACGGCAAGCTCATCGACAAGAGCGCCGGCACCAAAGAAGGCCTTAACCGTCTGGTGGAGAGCCTGCTTTAGAGACGAAAAGAATAGCCTCCCTTAGAAGGACTGAATTAGAATAATTTGTGCTTGCCGACAGTAGGCACGAATTGCTTCAGATAGAACGGCTCGAAGTACGCAACGTCTTCGAACCGTTTTTCGTTATAGGCCTTGAAGGCAGGCGCCGCCATAGCGGAAGCCTTTGGACAGCATTGAACGAAATGAGAATTATCTCCTGAAAGCACATCCTTGCATTTGTCCGCACCGTCACCAATGAACAGAACCCCGCCTTCCGCACGCTCGGACTTGAAACTGTCAGCGTCAATTATCCTCGGCTCAGTCTCCACAACCTGTTTTCCGTCAACCGAGAACACGGCCGCATAGACTTCCATTCTGCGAGCGTCAATCATAGGCACAATGTACCTGCAGTCTTCAGGGACAAGCCCTTCGTCCACCGCCTGCCACACTATAACATCAAGCGTCCCAACAGAAAGAAGCGGGATGCCCGCACCGAAACAAAGCCCCTTCGCAGTAGAAACCCCGACTCTCAGCCCAGTGTAGGAACCGGGCCCTTTGCTCACGCACACCGCCGAGCAATCCTTGACCGAAAGCCCTTTACTGTCAAGCAACTCCTTGACGAAAGGCGCCGTGGACGAAGCCTGTTCGCGCGGTTTCTCACTCTCTTTGTAAGCAATCACCACCCCATCCTCGGCAATAGCCACCGAAGTCAAGGCTGTGGAAGTCTCCAATAAAATAATCTTACTCATTGAATAACAGCATTTTAAGATATGGGAACGCAGCGTAGGCGAAATCCTTGAGAGGCAGATATAATTTCGACCGGCCCAAAGTCTCAGCGCTGACGAAGCCGAATTTTGTGTTCAAAGTGTTGAACAATATGATGATCAGTCCCACAACGAGGGCCGTCTTTAGCAAAGCGAAAACAATTCCCAAAAGTTTGTCAAGCCACCCGAGCATAACGAAATTCACGCTCACTTTGATTAGCTTGCACAGAAAATGAAGCACAAGTACCACCGCCACAAATATGAGGATGAAACAAATAACATAGAGAAGAGTGTCCGAAATCTGAATGTATGTGTGCAGCCAGTCGCATAGAAGTTTCGTGAACTTGTACGACATCCAAACCCCTAATATAATGGAAATCAATGCCATAGCCTGTTCGATAAAGCCTTTCATAATGCCTCTGACAACGGCTATGCCGAAGCAAACAATCAGAATAATGTCCAGAAGGTTCATCGTGTTGATAAAAATTCAATAATTACGTATCTTTGCAGACTAAAAACCATTGTTAGCCCTTTGGGATTTGATTCGCAAAATTAGACAAAAATTATGACATTTAAAGAGTATAAAGGTCTTGATCTCGTTTCAGTCAACAATGAGATCCTCGAAAGGTGGAAGAAAAACCACGCTTTCGCCAAGTCCCTGGAGTTAAGGGAAGGTGCTCCCGAATTCATTTTCTTCGAGGGCCCTCCGTCGGCTAACGGTATGCCTGGAATCCATCACGTAATGGCGCGCTCCATCAAGGATGCTGTCTGCCGTTACAAAACGCAGAGCGGCTACAAAGTCAACCGTCGCGCGGGTTGGGACACCCACGGTCTTCCAGTAGAGATTGGTGTGGAGAAAATGCTCGGGATCCACAAAGACGACATAGGAACCAAAATTTCCATTGAGGAGTACAACAAGATATGCCGTCGCGAGGTTATGAAATACACTAAAGAGTGGGTTTCGCTGACCGAAAGAATCGGCTATTGGGTGGACACGGACAATGCCTACATCACTTACGACAATCGTTACATCGAGACGCTCTGGTACCTTCTGAGGAAAATCTATGACAAAGGACTGCTGTACAAAGGCTTCTCCATACAGCCGTATTCACCTTCGGACGGAACAGGACTCAGTTCTCACGAACTAAACCAGCCAGGCTGCTACAAAGATGTCACCGACACCACCGTCACCTGTCAGTTCGAGATAATCAAAGACGAGAAATCCCAGCCCCTGTTCGGCTGCGAGACAGTTCCGGCCTATTTCATAGCATGGACCACGACCCCGTGGACACTGCCTTCCAACACCGCGCTTTGCGTTGGCCCCAAGATCTGCTATGTCAGAGTGATGTCATTCAACCCGTATTCAGGCAATCCTGCGATTTACATTGTAGCGAAAGACCTGATAGGGGAATGGTTCAACCCTAAGGGAGCCGATGTCCCTTTGGACGATTACAAAAAAGGCGACAAAATCATCCCTTACAAAGTTCTCGAAGGAGAATTCAAAGGCTCAGACCTCGTCGGAATCCAGTACCACCAGCTTATCCCGTGGTTCAAACCACTTGAGGGAGAGGCTTTCAAGGTTATATCCGGAGACTACGTCAGCACCGAGGAAGGAACGGGAATCGTGCATATAGCCCCGACTTTCGGAGCGGACGACAAGAGAGTCGCGGCCAATTTTGACATCCCTCCTATGATGGTGATGGACAAAAACGGTGTGCGTCAGGCCCAAGTGGACAGAGACGGGAGGTTCTATCCGGTTGAAGACCTTGACCCTGAATATGTCAAGACTCACGTTTCCCCTGACTATAAAGACTATTCGGGAAGATACGTCAAGAATGCCTACGATGACAGCCTTCCGAAAGACGCTCCGACATTGGACGTCGACTTGTGCGTGATGATGAAGGCGGACGGACGCGCGTTCAAGATTCAGAAGCACGTGCACAGTTATCCTCACAGTTGGAGAACGGACAAGCCTGTCCTCTACTATCCTCTTGACGCTTGGTTCATCAAGACCACGGAAGTCAAAGACAAAATGGTTGCCCTCAACAAGACCATCAAATGGAAACCAGAATCCACCGGCACGGGCCGTTTCGGTCAGTGGCTTGACAATATCCAGGATTGGAACCTCTCCAGAAGCCGTTTCTGGGGCACACCGCTTCCTATCTGGAGAACCGAGGACGGCAAAGAAGAGAAATGCATAGGTTCCGTAAAAGAACTTTACGATGAGATTGAGAAAGCGGTCGCCGCGGGAGTGATGAGCGACAATCCTCTCGCTAAAGAAGGCTTCGACCCTGCGGATATGTCCAAAGACAATTACGACAAGATAGACCTCCACAGGCCTTACGTCGACAACATATTCCTTGTCTCGGCAAGCGGGAAGAAAATGGTCCGCGAATCCGACCTTATTGACGTCTGGTTCGATTCAGGCTCAATGCCTTACGCACAGGAAGGCCTCAGAAACGTAGAGTCTCCTAAATTCGGCTGCACGGCAGATTTCATAGCGGAAGGCGTCGATCAGACCAGAGGATGGTTCTACACCCTTCACGCCATCCACACGATGATCAGCGGGACACCTGCTTTCAAACGAGTGATTTCCAACGGACTGGTACTCGACAAGAACGGAGAGAAGATGAGCAAGAGACTTCACAATGCCGTGGATCCGTTTATGGCATTGGACAAATACGGAGCCGACGCGCTTCGCTGGTATATGCTCACAAACGCCCAGCCTTGGGACAATCTTCGTTTTGACGAGGCGGGAGTTGACGAGATCAGAAGAAAATTCTTCGGCACTCTGTACAACACTTACTCGTTCTTCGCGCTTTACGCCAATGTGGACCGCTTTGATCCGCATTCCGAGAAAGTGCCCTACGGCATGCGTCCGGAAATCGACCGCTGGATAGTGTCTCTACTCAACACATTGATAAAGAATGTTATAGCAGCCTATGAGGATTACGATATGACAACTGCCGGCAGACTCATTCAGGACTTTGTCTGCGATGATCTCAGCAACTGGTATGTAAGGCTCAACAGAAAAAGATACTGGGGCGGGAATATGGACGAGGACAAACTCTCCGCCTATCAGACTCTCTATGAGGTACTTACGGACATTTCAGTTCTTTCGGCCCCGATAGCGCCTTTCTATATGGACAGACTTTATCTTGATTTGGTTCAGGACGGAGCAGAATCGGTGCATTACGTGTCGATGCCACAGGTGGACACTGAAGTCATTGACACTGATCTGGAAGAGAGAATGAAACTTGCCCAGAGGGCTTCCTCTATGGTTCTGGCGCTTCGCCGGAAAGTGAACATAAAGGTTCGCCAGCCGCTTTCCAAACTTGTCATACCTGTGATTTCCGACAAAGTCCGCGCTCAACTGGAGAAAGTCAAGGACCTGATATTGGGGGAGGTGAACGTCAAGGAAGCCGAATTCATTTCTGACACGACGGGGCTGATAACTAAGAGGATAAAGCCTAACTTCAAGACGCTCGGCAAGATCTACGGTAAAAATATGCGAGACATCTCAGCCGCTTTCGGCGAATTCTCCCAGAAAGTCATAACGGACATTCAGGAAGCCGAAACTGTGGGAAACTCCTACACTTTCAACCTTTCAAGTGGAGAGGAAATTTCTCTGAAACCGGGGGATTATCAGATCACATCCGAGGATATGCCCGGCTGGCTCGTCTCTACTGACGGCCCTCTGACTCTGGCTCTGGACATAGAGCTTAGTCCGGAACTTAAGCGCGAAGGCATTGCGAGAGAGTTGATCAACCGCATCCAGAATCTCAGAAAGGACAGTGGATTCGAGGTTACTGACAAAATCTCAGTTGAGATTTTCGCTGCGTGCGACGACTATGCCGAGATTGCGGATTCGCTGGAGGTGTTCAAGGACTATGTCTCCTCGCAGACATTGACCAAAAAAATAGAACTCACACAACTCTCCGACACTCGCGAGGGTGCGGAGGTCGAATGGAACGACTCAACAATAAGAATAAAAGTCGTAAGGCTTTTGAACAATTAAGTACATTTAATTATGGAAAAAGAAGAAAACGTAAAGACACGCTATTCTGATGAGGAACTTGAGGAATTCAGGAAAATCATCAACGATATGCTTGACAAGGCACGCAAGGAATATGAGACCCTCCGTCAGATCGTTATGCATAACGGTAGCAACGACATAGAAGACACTGCTCCTTCATTCAAGACTGTCGAGGATGACGGAGCGGCTCAGCTTTCCAAAGAAGAGGCAAGCCAACTTGCTCAGCGTCAGTACAAATTCATCAAGAATCTTGAGGCGGCGCTGGTGAGAATCGAAAACAAGACTTACGGGATTTGCAGAGTCACAGGCAAACTTATCCCAAAGGAAAGGCTTCGTCTCGTGCCTCATGCGACGCTGACCGTCGAAGCTAAGGAAATGCTGACCAAAAACGGCAAGAATTAAGCGGATATGCACTTGTCCAAAGGAAAGAAGCTTTTGATTTTCGGAACCGTTCTCGTGATAGCGGATCAGATCATCAAGGTTTTGGTGAAGACCAATATGTCGCTCGGAGAGTCGTTCCCCGTAATCGGAAATTGGTTCAAAATCTTGTTCATCGAGAACGAGGGGATGGCTTTCGGAATGAAATTCGGTGGCGTGGTAGGGAAATTCTGTCTGTCTCTGTTCAGAATAGGTTTGTTTTCCCTGCTGTGCTGGTGGATAACTAAACTTTGCCGCAAGAAATGTGATCCTGCCCATCAAAAAGAGCAGAGACCGGTACCAGTCGGCGTTCTGGTAGGGCTTACTTTGATAGCGGCAGGAGCTCTCGGCAATCTGATAGACTCTCTATTCTACGGAATCATATTCTCGGAATCCGTTCCCGGTACGGTGGCTTCTTTTGGAGGCCATTACGCTCCGTTTATGTTCGGAAAAGTAGTGGATATGTTCTACTTCCCGCTCATAGACACTTACTGGCCTGACCGGATGCCTCTTGTCGGAGGTCATCCGCTCAGATTTTTCGAGCCTGTGTTCAATTTCGCGGACAGTTGCGTTACAGTGGGCGCATTCTATCTGATCCTGTTCCAGTACAAATTCTTCGCGAAGGAAGAATCCTCTGACAAAAAAACAACTAAAGCCTAAATTCGCCGTGATATGAAAAATCGTCTGTTTCTGCTTTGCGTGTTATTGATAGTCAGCCTTTTCGAGGCCGGCGCACAAGAGACCGTGATAACGGACAATGGAGATTTCATAGCACTCAGAGGCAAGCAGGCCTCTCTAATTGTCAAGAAAGGTGACTCGTTCGACATCTCGAGACTTGACCAAGGCGGCCATTGCCTGATTTCCGCGGAGGGCTCGAATTCTTTTCCGTGGGTTATAACATACAAAGGTCCACAGGGAGAGAATCCTGTGTTCAATCCTTCCCACGCCGTGTACAAAGGCGTAAGACAAGAACATCGGGATAGCGTTGATGCCTTGGTTTTCACGTGGGATCTGAGACTGACCTACGAGATTACGGTCCCTGTCATTATGACGGTTTCTCTCCCGGAAGAATCAGAGCTGCTTCATTGGGACATTTCCTGCGGGACACCGCAAGGATGGGTGGTTAGCTCGTTGCAGTTTCCTAAAGTCACCGTGTCCAGACCCCGGGAGGCAAAACTCATTACTTCCGCAGGATGGGGAGCTGAATACGAATTGGATTACCCTCGCCAATACAACTCAAGTTATCCGTCAGTTACCGGGGCTATGCAACTTATGCTGCTTCACAATCCTGAAGGCTGTCTCTATTATGCCACCGAGGATGTCAACGGCTGCGGGAAAAATCTAAATGCCTCGGTTAGTGACAAGACAGTCACGCTTTTCTCGGACATAGTTGCTTCCGAATCATGGTCCGAAGGCACTTTCTCGTTGCCGTGGACCACTGTTACAGGCTATTCGCCCAAAGGCTGGGCGGATGCGGCTGAAAAATGGTATCGTCCTTTCTCTTTCACCACAGAGTGGGGGAGCAAGTCTCTGAAGTCCAGAAACATACCTCAATGGCTTCAGGACACAGACACTTGGATTCGCGCCAAGGGAGTAACCCGGAATGTCGCTGATGCCGTGGGAAAATCAATAGATCTTTACGGAAAGAACACTTTCGTACATTGGTACTATTGGCACAATTATCCTTACGACACCCATTATCCTGACTATTTCCCCGCAAAGGAAGGATTTAAGCAAATGATTGCTGACCTGAGAGAAAGGGACTGTCACACAGTGCCTTACATTAACGGAAGACTTTGGGATCCCGCAAGTGACAGCTATTCTGCCCTTAACGGCGCCACCGCTTCCTGCAGAAAACCTGACGGGACTCTTTACACGGAGATTTATCCCACTTCCAAAGTGATAAACACTGTCACTTGCCCCGCTTCCAAGTTGTGGCAAGGGATAATAGCAGGGCTTGTTGACAGGATTCAGGCAGAACTCGGAACAGACGGCGTCTACATTGATCAAGTCTCCGCCGCAGCGCCTCAGCCTTGCTGGGCTGAGAATCACGGACATTCCTCAGGAGGCGGGGATTATTGGCATAAGTCCTATCGCAATCTGGTTGATTCCATAAGAACGCACATTTTGAAAGACGGCAACATTTTAGTGAGCGAGGAGAACGCAGAATGTTACATTGATATGTTCGATGTCCTTCTGACTGTCAACTCGCCTCACTCCGGATGCAAAATCGTGCCGCTGTTCCCGCTGGTTTACTCAGACAGAGTGATTACGGCGGCTTACACCTATTCTCCCGCGGACCGTGTGAATCGTGGGGACTTTCTCTACGAGACGATGCAATGTTTTCTCTTCGGCTCGCAACTCGGTTGGGTTGATCCGACGTTACTGATGAAAGATGAAGCCAAAAGAGAAGCTACTTTCCTGAAAACCTTGTCTGATTTGAGGAGGCGGCAGCACGACGTTTTCATCGGAGGAAGGTATATGAGAGAGATAATTCCTTCAGGAGACAATCCGGTTGTGGACGTTCCCGGATTCGGCCCATTCAACGTGGTAGCCGGCAGCCAGTGGCTTTCCGCTTCCGGAAAGACTGTTCAGTACTATGTGAACATGGACAGCGTCGATCATCAGGTGACGCTCCCTGACAACCGCACAATTGTGCTCAAGGCATTACGTGGGATTAGGTTGGACATTGATTAACACATTTTAATATGAAGTTCATCTCGTGGAATGTGAACGGGCTCAGGGCCTGCTATTCAAAGGGTTTCGAAGACATTTTCAAGAATCTCGATGCCGATTTTTTCTGCCTTCAGGAGACGAAGATGCAGCAAGGACAGCTTGATCTGGAATTCGAAGGGTACAAGTCTTTTTGGAATTATGCCGACAAGAAGGGTTATTCGGGGACGGCGATTTTTACCAAACATGAGCCTCTTTCCGTCAGCTACGGCATCGGAGAGGATGTCCACGACCACGAAGGCAGAACAGTCACTCTGGAATTTGCGGATTTCTATCTGGTGTGCGTCTATGTCCCTAATTCCCAGGACGGACTTCGCAGACTCGACTACAGGATGACTTGGGAAGATTCTTTTCGCACCTATCTCGGGACTCTTTCCCAAAAGAAAGGAGTGGTCGTGTGTGGGGATATGAATGTGGCTCACAATGAGATAGACATAAAGAACCCTCAGAGCAACCGTCACAATGCCGGCTTTACTGATGAGGAAAGAGGCAAATTCACAGATTTGCTCAAAAGCGGCTTTGTGGACAGCTGGAGAGAACAGAACCCGGGAGTTGTGAAGTATTCCTGGTGGTCCTACCGTTTCCACGCAAGAGAGAACAACGCCGGCTGGAGGATTGACTATTTTCTCGTCTCCGATTCTTTGAAAGACAAAATAGCCGGGACTGAGATCCACAATGAGATTGTCGGCTCCGACCATTGTCCGGTCGAACTTATTTTACAATTCTAACCCCTTCTGAAATCGTGACTGAAACACCATCCTGTTATCTGCCCTCAAAGCAGAGATACGCAATTCTTGACGGCTTGAGAGGAGTTGCGGCTATGATTGTCGTGATGTTCCATTTGTTTGAGACTTATTCCAAAGGCCCCGCCTTTCAGATTGTCAACCACGGCTATCTGGCCGTGGACTTTTTCTTCGTCCTGTCCGGATTCGTGATTGGCTACGCTTATGACGACCGATGGAACAAGATGTCGCTCAAGGACTTCTTCAAGAGAAGACTTGTCAGACTTCATCCGATGGTGGTTATGGGGACATTGATCGGAGCTTTGCTTTTTTTCTTGGGCGACTGTCCGGCTTTTCCCGGAATCGCAGCCACTCCTTGGTGGAAACTGTTGATAGTGACCGTGTTGGGAGCATTGCTAATCCCAACCAAAGGCAGTCTGGACATCAGAGGATGGAACGAGAGTTATTCTCTCAACGGCCCTGCATGGACGTTGATGTGGGAATATGTCGGCAACTTCCTCTATGCCACAATCGTGCGCCATTTCAACAAGCTGGCTTTGGGTATTTTGGTGTGCGCTTCTGCTTTTCTGACCTTGAATCTTACGCTCAACTGGGATGTGTTCGGCCTTTTCACTGACCGGACCGCGGCTGCTTACACGGTGATAGGAGGCTGGAATCTGGACCCTGATCAGATCCTGATTGCAGTTACGAGGCTCTTCTATCCATTCTTCGCAGGCCTGCTGCTTTCTCGCGTGAACAAACTGATCACTTTGAAAGGCGGATTCTGGTGGTGCGCCCTGCTGATAGCCGTCATTCTTGTGATGCCCCGTCTCGGGGGCTCGCTGGCTAACGGAATATATGAGGCTTTCTGTATAATTGTGATGTTCCCGCTGATTGTTTCCATCGGAGCCGGCAGCAATATCCAAGGCAAAAAGTCCGCGGCAGTGTGCGAGTTCCTCGGAGGCGTCTCGTTCCCTCTCTACATAACTCACTATCCGCTGATATATCTCCAGATCAATTGGGCAAGTTCCCATCAGGGCGCCCCGCTCGGAACTCATATCCTTGTCGGTGTGAGCATATTCATTCTCGCGGTGCTGATAGCCGTCGCGTCTTATAAACTGTATGACATTCCTTTGAGAGCCAAGCTCAAAGAGAGATTTCTGGTGCGCTAAAGAGCGTCGAAAGCGAAAACGTGCGCTTTCTCTCCGCCCCAAGTGGATGTGACCACGAGTCTTAGAGCGTCCGCATTGACGGGGGAGAAAGACATTCTGCGCAGCCTGAGATAGTTCCCTGAGTCTTCGTAGACAGTCATCCAACTGCCTTTTACCCTGGCTTCTACTTTGAAGCCTTTGGCCATCATCGGAGGCATATCCACCCGTTCAGTGGTCGCTTCCAGCTTGCGCATCCTCTTTCCTCGCTCTTTCAGATTGGAATCGAAAATGATTCTCGCTCCTGAGATAAGGACCGGTTTTTTCCACTCGTAGAGAACTGACACATCTTCAGGACTCACCCAAACCCCGTTGTCGGCGTCATCCCATTTGCGGTCGATTCCGTTTCTCAGAATCAAATTCTGCTCCGAAGTCTTTGCCGACATAGTGAGAGCGGAAGGTGTTCTCCATCTGTAAGGCAGCATACAGTCATCGCTTTCCAGCTCGTTCTGAAGCTCCTCTATATACTTTTCTCTGACCACTGCGGGAGTAGTGTCGTGCTTGATCGCCAGAGCTGCGGCTGTCCCGGCTGCCTGGCCGAGCAATGCGCAAGTGGCCATAACCCTTGTCGATGAAAGCCCCATGTGAGTGGCTGAGATGTCACGGCCCGCGAACATAAGATTGGGCACGTTCACTGAATATAGGCACTCGTAAGGTATGCCGAATCTCGCCGGAGTCTTGTGCTCTACGGAAATCCTCCCCTGTTTGTGGAATGCGTCAGGGTCGTGGTCGTCCAGAGTCCAGCCCCCGTAAGCCACGATGTCAGGGAAATGTCCGCCTGACATAACGTCATTCTGATTGAGGATATGCGGTCCCACATATCTTGTGGATTCCCTTTTCCCTGGCAGCGAGCCTATCCAGTCGAGATCGTAATTCTTGCAACGACCGTCGGGATTGTTCTTCATATATTCCCACACTCCGTAAGCTATCCTCTTTAGCTCGTATTGGATGGCGTTTGCATCGCCGATGGTGTCGAAGTTGCCTCCGAACTCAATCCACCAGAAGTTATTGTCTTCAGGATACAGTCTTTTGTAATTGAATTTTATCCCCTTGGTGGTGGATTTCGGGGTGGGGTAGGCAAAGTCCGCGTCCGTGAAATGATAAGCCCAGTCAGGAGCTGTGAAAGGGTGGTCTTCCTCTGTCTTCCTCAACTGCAGGAGAATGGAGTTGCCCATAGTCTTGGCATCCCCTCCTTTTTCCAGAAATGTCTCGTCGAATTCACTCGGCAGTTCCCTGCCTCTTCTGAATTTCGCTCCGGAAAGTCTGAGGATTCCGTCCCCGGTGCAGTCTGCGAAGATGGTACCTTTGATTGTGTAGCGCGTGTATGCGTTGGTGTTCCAAGCTTTTACCGCCACAATCCTTTCCCCGTCCATAACCACGTCATTCACCGAGGTGTTGAGCAGAAGCTCTATGTTCTTCTCCGCAACCACAGTTGAGTAGATGGCGTCGTCCCAAAGCGTGTAGCGCTGAAGCGGATTGTAACGGAAGTTCCTGAGCTGCAATTCCTCCAATATGCCCGTTTCCTGATTCTGATCCCCGTGAGCCCCCACGATGCCCATCCTCATCTCGCTTGAGGCATTGCCGCCGAGAACCGGTCTGTCTTGAATCAGGACGACGCTTGCTCCGTGTCTTGCCGCGGAGACTGCCGCACAGACTCCAGCGAGTCCGCCTCCCGCGACAACTACATCGGTCTTCAGTTCGACATCCTTCACGACTGCCGAATTCTGTTCTGTTAGCATTTGGGCGTTCAGTATGGTGGTAAGCCCTGCAAATAGTGCTGAAATGAAAATCTTTAGTGTCGTATGCATAATGATGTGAATTATTTTGTAAATATAATGAAAATCCCGGTCTTTACAGGCAACAACGAAAAAAAATCCCGCACCTCCTGAAGAAGCGCGGGATAACGTTAACTGTGAGCTGTCAATTAAACCAGCGGTTCCGCTGTCATCAGCGCCGGCTTAGGTATGCCCATAAGCTTGAGAATCGTAGGCGCTACGTTGCACAAAGCCCCGTCTTTCACCGTCTTGACCTCATCCCCCGCATTTATGACAATGAACTGAACTTTGTTCAGAGAGTGTGCGGTGTTAGGAGTACCGTCATCATTGACGGCGTAGTCAGCATTCCCGTGATCGGCTGTCAGGAGCACCACGTAGCCGTGGGCTACGGCGGCTTTCACTACCTGCTCAACCAGACCGTCAATGCATTTGACCGCTTTGCATATAGCCTCGTAGACGCCTGTGTGCCCGACCATATCCCCGTTTGCGAAATTCAGGATGATCAAGTCCTCTTTCTCCGTGTTGATGGCACCGATCAGCTTCTCAGCCACCTCGGGGGCGCTCATTTCCGGCTGAAGATCATAAGTCGCGACCTTCGGCGATTTCACGAGAATCCTGTCTTCGTTCTCGAACGGTTCCTCGCGTCCTCCGTTGAAGAAGAACGTAACGTGAGCGTATTTCTCGGTCTCAGCGATTCTTAGCTGGCGTTTCCCTGCTTTCGAGACTGTCTCTCCGAGAGTGTCTTTAACGATCTCCTTGTCGAAAAGTATGTGAAGACCTTGGAAATCAGCTTCGTACGGAGTCATACAGCAATAGTAGAGAGGAATCGTGTGCATTCCTTCCTCAGGCATATCCTTCTGCGTCAGCACTATTGTAAGTTCCCTTGCTCTGTCGTTACGGAAATTGATAAATATCACCGCATCGCCTTCCTCGATTTTGGCGAGAGGCGCTCCTTTGGCGTCAGTAACGACTATCGGTTTGATGAATTCGTCAGTGACATCTGCGTCATACGAAGCCTGAATGCCCGCTGTCGCAGATGTGGTCTGAGTTCCTATCCCGCTCACCAGCAAGTCGTAGGCTTCCTTGACACGGTTCCATCTCTTGTCTCTGTCCATCGCATAGTAACGTCCGATGACACTGGCCACTTTTCCGGTGCTTTTGGCCATTTCCTTCTCAAGATCCGCAACGAATCCCTTGCCGCTGCGAGGGTCGGTGTCACGTCCGTCCATAAAGCAGTGCACGAACACGTCCTCAAGACCATATTCCTTTGCGACTCTCAAGAATTCGTAAAGGTGGTCCAGCGAACTGTGCACGCCTCCGGTGGATGTCAGGCCAATGAAATGCATCTTTTTGCCGGTTTTCTTAACGTAGTCGTATGCAGCCTTTATCTCAGGATTGTCAAGCAGTTTGTGCTCTTTGCAGGCCATATTGATTTTGACCAGATCCTGGTACACTACTCTTCCCGCGCCGAGATTCGTGTGCCCGACTTCGGAATTGCCCATCTGCCCGTCAGGAAGCCCGACATATTCGCCGCAAGCATTCAGATGCGCTCTCGGATATTTTGCTCTCAATGAATCGATATATGGCTCACCGGCAGTGTAGATTGCGTTCGAGTGATCGTGCCTGCCTTCTCCCCAGCCGTCGAGGATCATCAGTAAAACTTTTCTGTTCATATTATATTATTTAAA